>CAYNPR010000281.1:0-2223 GCA_964399115.1 uncultured bacterium
TCTCCAATTTTATCCTCTAATTCTCGGGCTTCCGTATTTAAGCTTTCCAATTCTTCATTGAGCTCTCCAAGTCGTATTTTAAAGTCCACACCGTCATCATCTGTATCAGCTACACCTACATAGCGACCTGGATTCAGGCTCCAGCCTTGGGCTTCAATTTCATCAATCGTCGCCACCTTGCATAAGCCTTTTACATCTTCATATTCTCCACTAGGAAAGGCGGTTTGGATCAGTTCATTCTCCCCGGCATCAAAGGCTTCGCCCCGATAGGCTTTTACGATGGTGTGTAAAAAGTCCATGTGTTCTTCGCTAAAATCCCGATGGGCACGGTCCACTTGGCGGAAGGTATTGCGGGCATCAATAAACAGTACTTTATCTTTACGCTCATCCGGTTTGCCCTTATCTAAAAACCACAGGGTCACGGGAAGGGTAACGGTATAGAAGAAATTAGATGAAATGGCTACCATAATGTCCACATGCCCTGTTTTGATGAGTTTCTCTCGTATATCCTGCTCACTCTGGCGGGCATCGCTGGCAGAATTAGCCATGACAAACCCGGCACGGCCAGTATCATTTAGTGCTGCATAAAAATCCTGTATCCAGAGATAATTGGCATTGTCTGGTCTTGGAATTCCTAAAGAATACCTGAGATCATCCTTGATCCGTTCCTTATCCACGCCATTCACATTAAATGGCGGATTCGCCATGACAAAATCAAAACGTCCCAAACTGCTGTGGGGGTCTTCGTAATAGGTGTTCCCCAAACGCACGTCACCGGAAAGCCCGTGAACGGCCAGGTTCATTTTGCCGTGGCGCAGGTTGATCTCTTTCGACTCCACACCAAAAACGCTCAATTCATCACTGGGGCGCTTGTTGTGGGCTTCTACAAAATGAGCAGACTGCACAAACATACCACCGGAACCGCAGGCAGGGTCATAAATACGCCCATGATTGGGTTCAATGAAATTCACGATTAGTTGCACAATGGATCGCGGTGTAAAGAACTCACCGCCGCCCCGCCCTTCCGCCATGGCAAACTTGCCCAGGAAGTATTCATAGATCTTACCGAACACATCTCCTGCACTATCCATGGAAATACTGTTGAATGTTTTCAGTAGCTCAAATAAAAGTGTATTGTCAAACTGGTTGTATTGCCGGGGTAGGATGCCTTTTAGGTCTTCGTTTTCTTTTTCAATGGCATCCATGGCTTCGTTGATCTTTTTGCCAATGTCAGCACCTTCCGGTAGTTCTATGAGATTGGAATAACGGGCATTTCCCGGCAAATACATAACGCCTTTGGCTTGGTAATCCAGTTTACCAACGGTTCTCCGACCGGATGTATTGCTAGCACCTAATTCTTCTCCTGCTTCCGTAAAGCGATGATCGGCATATTTTAGGAAAATCATTCCAAGAACAGGACGGGAATATTCCTGCGCTGTTAAAGATGAATTGGCCCGCAGTTGGTCAGCGGCTTGCCAGAGTCTGTTTTCTAAATTGTTGTTTGCCATTATCTAATTATCCTTTTTCAAATTTATCTGGGTACTTTTTATGCCATCCGGTTCACTGTCAGCACCAGCATCTTTATACAGAATGTCGTCTATATTTTTAAAGGTTTGTTCAAACATAGGTCAATACAAATCCTCATAACATTTACAGTATATAGCGACATCCTTACAAGTGTTGCAGTATCTTGTGCTTTTACTCCAGGTGGTCTTGCAATCCCTACATCTATATAACTGTTCATTATAAGGCTTCCATTTTAACTTAAATATCTTTTCTGAATTGCAGCCTGGGCATTTATTTACAGATAACTCTTCCATTGTCATCCGGATGTAAGTCTCCATCCAAGTATCTTATATTGTTTCGTCATTTTATTACTTTTTAAAATCAAAAATAGCAAACACGGTGAGGTGGGAACTGTTCTATCACGTTTCCGTCTTCGTCCCACAAAGTCACCTCAATCAATTTTTCATCCTTGCGAGTTCCTTCATACTCCTTCTGTCCATTCTCATACCAAGCAGTCGATTTACCGTTTAATTTCCCATCCTTGAAAGTTACTTCACTCTTCTTCTGTCCATTTTCATACCACTCAGTATATTTCCCATCCTTCTTGTAAGTCATCTTTCGTTAAATCCTATCCAACTAATTCCACTTTCACCTTACACATCCGCCAAGCCTCTACATCTGGGTCGATTTCTCTAATAGTGCATACAAGTTCCTTAC
>CAYNPR010000282.1:0-2222 GCA_964399115.1 uncultured bacterium
CCGTTGCAAAAAATCTGAAGTTTTCAGGTGCACGGGGTATGTCTACTGTCCGTGCGAGCCATTCCGGTTTACCGTTGTCTCTACTTTCAGCTATAACCAATTCTTCGCTATGTGCCTCGATTTCATCAGCCAAGTGCATGAGGATATCGGAACGCTCCTGCTTGGGGATTGCACTCCATGATTTAAATGATTTTTGTGCTGCTTCTACAGCCTGGTTCACATCCGTTTCATCACTATTTGGAATAAGTGAATAATTTTCACCAGTAGATGGACAAACATTTTTAAGGTATTTTTCGGAAGTGGGAGGAACCTGTTTCCCGTTAATAAAATTCTGAATTATTATCATTCGTTAATCGAAGTAATTTCCATTTTTAAATCTATATTTTTTACTTTTGTAGTGAGCGACCCGATAGAAGCGGCGTGCACTCCGGTTTCTGCGTAAGAACCAATTTTTTCTAAATTAATTCCACCGGATGCTTCCACAAAAACATCAGTCCCATTCGGATGATCATTCACAATTCCAACTGCTTTTTTCACTAAATCCGGGGACATGTTATCTAATAAAAATCCATCAACATTCATGTCTAATCCCTGATCTAATTGTTTAAGCGTATCAACTTCCAATTCGATTGGAATCGCAGGATTTGATTTCTGGATATTTTTGACCGCTGGTTCCAAACCTCCAGCAGAAATGATGTGATTATCTTTTATCAATACTGCGGAACTCAAGTCCAATCGATGATTATAACCTCCACCAACTGCAACTGCAAATTTTTCAAACTGTCGCAATCCCGGTGTCATTTTTCTCGTATCCAATACTTTAAAATTATAGTTCTGTGTCTGGTTTACATACTTCTGGGTTTTTGTCGCAATTCCACATAGCCTTTGTATCAAATTCAAAACAACTCTTTCTCGTTTCAGGATTGTTCGTGCTGAACCACGAAATTTTGCTAAAATGTCATTTACTGTCCCTATGTCTCCATCCTTAATATGGGATTCTATGATTATATTCTTTGGAAAACAATGGGGTAAGATTGATGATCCAGCTATCACACATTCTTCCTCTATAATGAGGGCGGCTTCTATTTTCATAGATTTATCTATTGAATGATTGGTGGTAACATCATTGTCGCTGCCATCCTCTATTAAGAATGACTCTATTTTTCCCCGTACATAATGATCATCAAGATTAGTTAATCTTGAAAACTGAAGTTTATTTCTTTTGACCTTCACTCTATCAATCACAGACATGATAATCTTCCACCACCTACAGGGATGTTAATCCCGTTAATGTAAGATGCAAGGACTGAGAGAAAGAAAGGAACGGCATTCGCTATTTCCTGCAAGCCATAAATTCTATCAGCAGGAATTGACTAAAGCCATTCTCGTTCAATTACATTATTTATTATCATCTAATCGTGCATAGTAAAATCCAAGGTTTTTTTGGAAATTTCGCGGGAGTTCAGGAAGTTTGGACCGGGGTAAAAAATAGGTTGTTAAATTCATGAAATCTGAAAATATTTTTTTATTCTCCACAGTTGCTTTCAAATAACTGTATCCTGGCGATCCTCCGGTTCCTGTCATTCTTCCGATCATGCGGAGAGCCATTTGTGAATGCAAATGCTTCCATGAAGTTAAATATTTTTCCATATCAATTAAATTTGTCAACAATTTAAAGGGTAAATGGAGAACCGGTTCATCACGATAAAGAAAAATTAATAATGATGCTTGCATGGCTTTGTAGGACAACCTCCTCTTACCATTTTTCACCAATACATTGTGTTTCTCATTATCAAAAATTGCAATAAAATTTTTATATAATATATTATGCTCTTTCTCCAATTGTTTCTTCTCCTGTAAAGACAATGTACTATCCATAAGAAAATCATTTTTTTGGTTTTGGAGACTCTGGCTTACAGCTTTCTGATAGGAATCCCAGAATTTGAATCCTTCTAAATCAAGAAACGGCGTTCGATTTAGCCAATTATTCACACCATCAAAAAGAGATGGCTTTTTTTCAGCTTTAGATAAAATCTCTTTTTGTGAATAATTCAGATCCTTTTTATAATTTTGTTTTTTAAAATAAATTCGATCAGACGATTGTAACCCCATTTTTATTTCCAGTAACCTGAATTGTGTACTTTGAAATCCCGAAGCGGGAACAAGCAAATCACGAAACTCCAAAAAATCTAATGGTGTCATTGTTTCTAAAACCGTAATCT
>CAYNPR010000283.1:0-2208 GCA_964399115.1 uncultured bacterium
TTGGTCGGGGACATAACGGTACCTGCACCCACGATTAGATCCTCATTTTCTCTGAATTGCGTAATCAGGTTTAACGCTCCAGGTGTTGTCAGTGTGAATTCCAGAATTCTGAATCCTCCAACCACAGCTGCCAGCATGGCCTGTTCCGCCACTTTTTGATCATCCGTTCTGATAATGGCGCTGATCTTTCTTTTCAAAAGCTCACTTTTAATATTTTCACGACCGCCCATATCAGGTTGAGTTTACCCATAATTACAATAACATTACTTTTTAATGTTTTTAAAACTTAGTAATGTTCCCGGCAAAAGCGGTTGCACAAGCATTGGGAATTGTGGGTGGAACGATCTTTAATTTCACCAGATCAAAATATTGGGTTTTCAAATCGAATGAATAAACAAACCAGAACAGCCTTTTTCGTCATCAGCGCAGTGTTTATTCTCATCAGGCTGTTATTCATTTCCAATACCATGTTGATAGACGACGAAGCTTACTACGCCATGTACGCCCGTCATTTGGATTGGGGCTATATTGACCACGGACCGGTCGTCGCTTTTTTGATCAAGTTATTTACGCTGTTTGGAGAAAATGCGTTTATGGTCCGCCTTGGACCCATCGTGCTCATAACGGTACTGACTATCATTCTGTATCGGTTCGGTAAATCTCAATTCAATGAAGCAACGGGGATGGCTTTGTCCTTGGGGCTATCGGTAAATATGCTTTTCCACACCAATGCGGTGGTCATGACGCCGGACGTGCCCCTGGCCTTTTTCTCAATATTGGCCATTCTGTATTATTACAAGGCATTTTTCGTTGATGAAGAATATTTGTATGCGGCCGGAGCTCTGCTTGGATTGGCAATGCTCTCCAAAATTTCCGCTTTGTTTCCGGCCATTGGGATCGTTTTGTTTCCGGCAATCGTAAAGGAGAAACGCCATTTTTACAAAAACATGAACTTCTACCGTTCCCTGATGCTGACATTATTGATATTTATGCCATTCGTGGTTTGGAATCTCCAAAACGATTTGGCCTTTGTCAGGTATCAAGGAGCCCACATAAGCAAAGCTGGAAATTTTTCGGACTTTCTGGAATTGTGGAGCGGGCTTTTCCTTACCGCTGGACCCATCTGTTTTTATTATGCGGTGATCCATCCCATTTGGGTTGTACGGAATTATCGAGCCCAATCACAACAACAACTTTATTTTTTAACCGTAACGGGCGCTCCCCTGATTTATTTCATCGCTCAATCGCTTCATTCCCGGATGGAAATGAATTGGCCGGCACCGGTGTTGTTTGGAGGGCTATTCCTGTTTGGATTGGCCATTGGCGAAAATTGGACGAAGCACAAAAAACGATTTCATTTTCAAATTGCTTTTTCACTATTATTGATTGGTCTGGTTACGATCCAGACGTTCTTGCCCTTTTTACCGATTAAGGGAAAAAACGACGTTACGAACCGCTATTTCATCTATTCATCGTTCCCGGATGAACTGAAGACGTATCTTGAAGCCCATCCCGAGCTGCAAGGCAAACGGATCCTGGCCAACAATTACCAGATACCTTCCATGGTTAATTTTTACGTAAAGCCAAAATTGGAAGCGTCTTGTCTGTCCATCGGCTATCATGAAACGTTGTATTCGTTCCTCCATCCCGATAAGGATCTCAAGGGAAGAGAATTTCTTTTCATTGCCAAAGGGAATTCGATCCCTGCATCCATAAAACCCCACTTTAGCAATTTGAAGGTTTTGCACCAATTCCAATCCTTGCGTGATGAGATCGTTGTGGCGGAATACAGTTTGTGGCTGGCAACGAATTACAAGGGGAAAAAGGCTTGACATATTGTTTTTAATTATTGCGCTACGGAGATGGGTGTTTTTTATTGTTTCTCTTGTATCTTATCTGTCGGGCGCTGAAAAAATGCCAGTTGCCGTTTATGATCTGCCCCATGATATGGCTGCCCGGGTCGATTCGATCATGATCCAGGTTCATAATGCCTTTGACGGTTCCCGGGTGAACTGGGATTTTGAAGAATCATTATTCAAACTGGGTAATCGGCTACACGTCAATACCAGGGATAAGATAATAAAAAAACACCTTTTGTTTGCTGAAGGCGACCAAGTAACCCGCGAAATCCTGATTGAGAGTGAAATGAACCTGCGCCGAAAAAACTTCCTGGCTGATGCCATCATCGAAGTGGAAGAAAGATCAGGG
>CAYNPR010000284.1:0-2204 GCA_964399115.1 uncultured bacterium
CACATCCCAAAACCTTGCTGGCAAAGTTTCATAACACCGCCTACGAGCCCGGAAATCGCGATGGTCATAAGCCCGCCCGATTCATCTTTTTTGTCGGATGTTCTGGATTCTTCACCTGCTTTTAGAATAGCGGCGGTTGCAACACCTTCCGGATATTTCAATTCGGCTTCCACAATAAGTGCCCGGCGAAGAGGGACTGTGAAGAGCACACCGATCACACCGCCAATAGCGGCAATTTTCGCCACTTCAAAATAATTGAATTCCGACCAGACGCCCATTAAAACCAAAGCCGGTATGGTGAAAATAACGCCGGCGGCCAGGGATTCACCGGCAGACGCAGCCGTTTGAACGATGTTGTTTTCCAGGATGTTGGAATTCCTGAATAATCGTAAAACGCCCATGGAAATGACGGCGGCGGGAATGGATGCCGATACCGTCATACCCGCAAACAGTCCAAGATAAGCGTTGGCGCCGGCGAGGATCATGGAAAGCAAAATGCCCAATACGACGGCTTTAGGGGTAATCTCTGGGGTGGGCTGCAACGTTTTTCTCCTTGAAATAAGCGATAAAAGTAGGACAGACCTAATGGAAACGCAACGAAAAGGCTTCATTTTTTAGAAAACTTCTTTTTAAATTGACGGGCATTCAGGGGTGCTGTTCCAAACCAGATCGAACGGCTGAGAATAAACCCTTTAAACCTGATCCGGATAATACCAGCGTAGGAAGACCTTATGAGACTCAACACCCGCCTTTTTTGTCTAACGTTATTCACTCAATTCCTTCTTGCGCAGATCACCGGAACCGTTACGGATAAAAAATCCGGTGAACCCATTTTGGGCGTGAATGTCGTTGCGGGAGAGAAAGGGACGTCCACCAACGAAAGGGGTGAATTCCAGCTGGACGTTCCCGGTGGGACCAAATTGGATTTTTCCCATATCGGATACCAGACGCAAACAATAAAAGCCCACAACAACATGTCGGTTGCAATGGTTGAAGCGGTGATTAAGTCCAAGGAAGTCATCGTCCGTGCCGGACTGTCCGATGAATCACTCCAGAAAGTGGCATCCAGCGTAACCGTCTTTACAGGAGATTACCTTCGTGAAACTGGGGCAGACCATTTTCAGTCCTTAACGGAACAAATTCCAAATCTGACCTGGGCTGGCGGGACCAGCCGCCCACGATACTTCCAGATCCGCGGCATTGGAGAACGGAGTCATTATTTTGGAGAAGGGCCACCCAACTTTTCTGTGGGGTTTGTCATGGACGACATGGACTTAAGCGGACTGGGAATGGTTGGACTTCTATATGACCTAGATCAAATTGAGATATTCAAGGGACCCCAATCTTCAGTCTATGGTCCCAATGCCATTTCAGGGCTCATCTCCTTGAAGTCTACGGATCCAACGGACCGTTTTGAAATGAGAGCGTCAACAAGCTTTGGATCCGACAATCATTACGGTGGCAGCTCAGCCGTGAATGTCCACATTATGAGAAATATGAATTTGCGACTGACAGGTGTTTACAATTACAGTGATGGATTTCGAAAAAATGTGAGCCAAAATATCACGGATTCCAATAAGCGGGAAGAAGCATTTTCCAGAATAAAATTGAGTTATGATCCAAGCAATCGATTATCCATTTTAGCTACGCTCATTTACACCGAACTTGATAATGGATATGATGCATGGGCACCGGACAATAATATGGATTTCAATACCTATTCCAATGATAAAGGGGAAGACGGCCAAAGAACCTATGGCCATTCATTGCGAGCTAATTTCAAAGCATCCGAGAGTCTGAATATCACCAGTATTACCTCATTCACGGAAACGGATTTGGTCCACACCTATGACGGTGATTGGGCGGACAGCACCTATTGGCATGATAATCATGGTTTTGATCCGGCAGTTGAAGGCTGGTCCTATGAATTTTATGATGAGAATGAAAAGAATCGCGCAAATCTCATTCAGGAAATTCGCTTGTCCATGGGATCCATTGTCCTGGGTGGATATTTCAAACGTCTGAAAGAACAGGATGAAGCCACAGGCTATCTTTTTGGCGGTATTGCCACAGATGCATGGAGTGCTTATGATTTTAAAGAAATGGCTGGATATGCTCAATATGAACATGATCTAACCCCAATCCTTAGATTGAAAGCCAATGTTCGATTCGAACAAAATACGATGGATTATGAAGGGACATCG
>CAYNPR010000285.1:0-2194 GCA_964399115.1 uncultured bacterium
AAGGCGTTCAGTATGTTGAAATTTGTTCCGTGACCAAAAAGGTGCCATTAAAGGCCTGTCCAACGGAAAGGGAAATGTTCCAGGTTGGGACGGAACCGATCCAAGCGTGTAAGGTTCACCGGATAAATTAAAGATCCCCAAGAATGAGTGGTGGCCGGACAAGGTCACCATCGGTTTTAACCGTATTTTTCAACAATCGTAAAGCGGAATCCAATCGGGTCGAACTGGAATTAAAAACGCGGAAAACAGGTTCACCCTTCAAAATCTCATCGCCAACTTTCTTTATAACTTCCATGCCGGCTGAATGATCCAGGTTCTCATTCGGACGTTTTCGCCCGCAGCCTAATTCCACCAATCCCCATCCGATGGCCTCCGTATCCATGGATGTGATGATTCCATTCGATTCTGAGACGATGGTCTTTTCGTATTTTGGACGGATTGCCGTTTCCAGCCCCGAAAGGTCTCCACCTTGAATTACCACCATATTTTCAAACAGGTCCCGTGCTTTTCCCGCATCAATCAAGGATTGCTGCTTTTGGATGGCTTCATCCTTATTTCCCGCTACACCAGCCTGAAGCAACAATTTTGCTCCCAGTTCATAGACAACCTCCATCAAATCCGATGGCCCATTGCCTTCCAGGCATGCGATGGATTCGCTGACCTCCCGTCCCATTCCCGCAAACCGGCCCAAGGGTTGGTCCATGGAAGTGAACACAATGTCCGTCTCGACGTTGAAGGCCGCACCGATTTTTTTCATCCAGGCGCCCAGCTCCCGGGCCTCCTCCAGCGTTTTCATGAAAGCGCCATTTCCAACCTTCACGTCCAACACCAGCCCGGAAATGCCTTCCGCGATTTTTTTACTCATGATGGAGCCGCAAATGAGGGGAATGGAGGGAACGGTACCCGTTTGATCCCGCAATGCATAGATCTTTTTGTCCGCAGGACAGATTTCACCCGACTGCCCTATGATGGCACAGCCATTGGCATCCACCCAATTCTTAAATTCCGATAAGGACGGTGATGGATTAAACCCGGGAATGGTTTCTAGTTTATCCACGGTCCCGCCGGTGAATCCAAGTCCACGACCGGCAATCATGGGAATTCTTAGGCCAGCGGAGACCATCAATGGGGCAATGACGAGGGATACCTTGTCCCCGATTCCACCGGTGCTGTGTTTGTCGGCAACATAGGATTCAGAAGATGAAAAATCCAATCGCGCCCCGGAATTGAGCATCACATCCACTAGGGAAAAGGTTTCGTCGTCGTTCATTCCACGGAAGTAAACGGCCATGAGCAGGGCCGTCATTTGTCCTTCGGAAACCGTTCCGGACAAAAAACCGTCAATAAACCATTTAATCTCTTCTGCGGATAAGGACTCTCCATCCCGTTTTTTCGATATCAAGTCAGCTGGGATCATTTTTCTTTTTCTTCTTTTTAAAAAAGGAAATCAATGGAATGGGGCTACGTTCCCGTACTGTGTGGAGGGTTAAATAGAGCGCAACTGTCATCAAGATTAGGTTCGGCGCCCACATACCGACAACGGCGGAAACCTGGTTGCGGTCCGCCAGTCTTTCACCGCCGATCAGGAACATGTAATAGATCAGGAAAAATCCAAAGCTGAGGCTGATGCTTACGGCAAAACCGCCCCGTTTAGCCATAACGCCCAGAGGTGCGCCCACCAACACGAAAAGGATGCAGGCAAACGGGATTGAAAACTTCTTATGAATCTCAACCATGTATTTATTGTATCCTTTCATGTAACTGGTCATCAGGTTGTATTCATTTTTGACCTGTCTTCTCAGGGTGCGGAGCCGTCTTTCTTTTTTTCGCAATTCACCTTTGGGCAGGACTGTGTCCAACTGAATTATTTCCGTCGCGCTGTCGATGGCTGCGTAGGCCATGTCAATGTTTTCCGGGTAAAGGCTGTCCTTCAACGTTCGATGGAATGCGCCCGCAAGCCGTTTTTCCACAACGTCGATTCGATGGGTATAATCCCTGATCTTTTCCAGCATCATGGGAGTCGTCATTCCCCGGTCGGTGCGGCTGGAGGAATCCCGACGATTCAGAAGAATATCCTCTGCAGGAATCGTGATGATGTGGGATTCGAAAATAATTCTGCGGTAATGGTTGAAATCGCGAAATTCCAGTTCATGGATCTCACCATTGTGGAGTGTCAGCAGGAAAGCATCCGCCA
>CAYNPR010000286.1:0-2191 GCA_964399115.1 uncultured bacterium
CGCAGTTGAGGATCTCATTCAAAAAGCGGAATCTCTGCATCAGGCCGTTTACGATAAAACCATAAAAGTCATTCATGATTAAGGCATTGCCGGAAGACCTACAGAATAAGATTGCCGCCGGGGAAGTGGTGGAACGCCCCGCGTCCGTCGTAAAAGAGCTGATTGAAAACAGCTTGGACGCCGGAGGAACGGAGATTACCGTCGTCGTCGAAAAGGGCGGCCATCAAACCATCCAGGTGCGGGACAACGGCAGCGGCATGTCTCCGGACCAGATTCCCGCTTCCGTCCTTCGCTTCCATACCAGCAAAATTGCAACGGTGGATGATCTTTTTTCCATCAATACCCTGGGATTTCGGGGAGAAGCATTGGCCAGCATTGCCGCAGTGGCGGAAATGTCCATCGTTTCCAGCAACGGCAGCCGGGAAGGGGCAGAACTACAGATTCTCGATGGCCATCCCGGTGAAGTCCAGCCTGCCGCAAGCATCGGCGGAACCGAGATCACCATTCGCAACATTTTCTTCAATCTGCCTGCCCGGAAAAAATTCCTGAAAACGCCTCGAACGGAACTTCGGAAAATAGTGGATATGGTTCGGCGCTATGGCCTGGCATACCCGGAAGTGTCCTTTAAGCTTATCTCGGACGACCGGGAGATATTTCACGTAAAGCCCGAGAACCTGGAAGACCGGATCGACAATCTTCTTGATCCCACTTATTCCAGGAACCTGCTTCCATTGAATCTGGTGAAGGGAGATTATTCATTTTCCGGATTCGTGGGCAACCTGAACCTGATCCGATCCCGGCCCGGGGAGCAGTATTTGTTCTTAAACCGGCGGTTCATCAAGGACAGGAAAATGAATTCCGCCGTGTATGGCGCCTACGAATCGCTGGTGAAGCGGGGCGAGTTTCCATTCTTCGCAATTAACCTCATCCTGCCCAACGACCAGGTGGACGTAAACGTCCACCCCATGAAAACGGAGGTTCGGTTTACGGATGAATGGCGTGTTTTTCACGTGTTGAAGGCTGGAGTGAAGGAAGCACTGGCGAGCATTCTCGATACGATCCCGGAATTCGACAGGTCCTTTGAGCGTCCTTCGCCGACAAGCCCAGGGGGTGGATCATTTCCGAGTATTTTAGATCAGGACCCTTCGCGAATCAGCTCTCCGGATCCGAATCAGGATTTCATCAAGTTCGGCGGGGACGATGCCCAAGAAAAGCATCAGGCTCATGCGAATTTGGAAAGAGCGAAGAATTATGCATCAAAACTGGCGGAATCCCATTTGGACCCGGAAGACGCCATTGCCACTGAAAATATTTGGCAGATCCATAAAAAATACGTTCTTTCGGAAATTGGAAGCGGATTGGTGATCATTGATCAGCACGTGGCTCATGAGCGAATATTGTTCGAAGAAGCGCTGAAAGCGTTTGAATCGACATCTATGGCTTCCCAAACGCTTTTATTCCCGGAAACGCTGGAATTTTCGCCGGATGACTTTGATGGGTTGCTGGACGTCCTGCCTTATTTGGAAAAAATTGGTTTTAAAATCAAGAAACAGGATGACTCATCCATTCGCATCGAAGCCATTCCATCGGAAATGGCTCTGGGAAACGAACGAATGGTCATTCGGGAAATTTTGGATAATTTCCTGAATGAAAGAAAACAATACAGTTCCTTCCAGGAAGGGTTGGCTGCTATGTTCGCCTGCAAGGCCGCCATCAAGGCAGGGGATCCATTGACCCGGGAAGAAATGCGTGAACTGGTCAATCGCCTTTTTGCCACCGAGCATCCCTATTATTGCCCCCACGGACGCCCCATCATCGTCCAGATGTCTCTGGAAGAGCTGGATGGCCGTTTCGAACGCCACTAACCAATCGTTTAATTGATAGTATCCTAACGGTTTTATCCAGCATTTGCTCCGTTTCTCTTAGCATCTGGATCTTTCTCACCACGTCCATTCCCGAAATTACCTTCCCGAAGGCGGCAAATCCCTGTCCGTCCGGGTTCCGCGTTCCGCCAAAATCCAATTCCGGCTGGTCGTTGATGCAAATGAAGATCTCCGAGCTGGCGGTTCCCGGCTCCAGCCGGGCCATGGAGATGGTGCCGTTTAGGTGTCTGATTCCGGTTTTGTCCGTTGTTTCGTGCAGGATGGGAGGGAGTTCCATGGGATGCTTGTCGAATCCCAGCCCGCCCTGG
>CAYNPR010000287.1:0-2187 GCA_964399115.1 uncultured bacterium
GATTATACTTGGAGTGATAAAGATGAGCAGTTCACGCTGCTCTTTTTCAATGGATGTGGATTTAAAAAAGCGACCCACCATCGGAAGGTTGCTGAGAATAGGCACATATTTTATATTTTCAATTGTATTTTCCGCGATCAAACCACCGAGGATAACTGTATCGCCATCGGTTACAGTTACCTGGGTTTGAACTGTACGCTTTGTAGAACGAGGCTTATCAGTACTGACCTCTGCTGCACCCAACAATGCTTCCACAGAAGCATCTACCAATAACGTTATTTTATTAATATGATTGATCCGCGGTGTGACCTGCAACTTGATACCAATATCTTTTTCCGTTACCATATTAATACTAGGATTGTAGCCGCCTAGCATAGACATTACGTTTCCTTGATTGTCAGTCGTACCTTGCTGAAAGTTCTGATTTGACATAGATCCTTCTATGTAAACGGTAGTCACTACATCGGTTGTAGCCTGGTGGTTGTCCAGAGTTGTGACCTGAGGGCTGGAGAGTAGTTTGGATCTTCCTTCGGCTTCCATGATATCCATGGCTGAAAGAAACTGGGTCGGGCTCAGGGTCGCAATGGTCATGTTATTCATGCTGATGGGCAATACCTGGGATAACGTATCTGAATAACCACCGATTTGAAGTGGTTGTCGGCTCCAATCAATGCCGATGCCCCGACTCGTATCCAGCTGGGTTTCAATAAACCGGACGGCAATATTGATATTGGGAATGGGTTTATCCAATTCTTCAATCATTTTTATGATCTGGGGAATATTTTCCTGAACATCGGACACAACGATGATATTTGCATCGTTTGAAGATCCCATTTGTCCTCTTCCACCTCCGGCTATCAAGGGCATAAAAGATTGTGTCTTGCCCCTGGTGGACATGACAGCTTGCAATGGAGCCTCAAGACCATTTGAACTGATATATTTCAATTTTATGATTACTGTTTCAAGCTCGCCGACCATTTCGGTTTCCGTGGTCTTTACAATGATAATGTTTTCCCGGACAAAATAACTGTAGCCGTTAGGCTTCAGGATGGCATCCAAGGCAGTTCTTACGGTAACACTTTCCAGGTTGGCCGTGATTGTGTCTTGGACAGCGGGGCTGATAACAATGTTCAATCCCGTGAGATCTCCAATTAGCATGAGCACATTCTTGATGTCCGAATTTTTCATATTAATGGACATTTCCTGATCAAGGAATTTTGTATCTGCCGGTTTGGACATGGGCACATACTCAACATTGCTTTGGCCTTTTAGGCTCACAAAGGTCATAAACATAAACAGGATATAATATTTATGTTCCGACATTTTTAATAATTTTTTTACGGCCTTTCTTAAACGTGATATTTTTACTATTAATAGTTTCTATGATCATATCATCTATATTATCCCCTTCCTGGAAGCGTTGGCCATTGATAATGACAAAGGTTTTATCGCCAAGGGTCGCTACGGATTCAATTCTTAATGCCATCATAGGGGAAACTTTCAGTGGCTCCGGTGTAGCGGTCGATTGAATTGATTGATTAACAACCTGTGTTACAGGAACAAGATCACTACCGGAAAACGGATTCCGACCCCAATCCGAAAGAGCAAGTACTTTTTCCGGAATTGGTTTAAAATCCTGACTGGGTTGTATAATTTTTTTACTTTTTTGATCCCTTAACCATTGAGCATCTTCCGCAACTCGTTTCATTCTTTCGGCATCAATTCGGGCCGTGCGTGGGCGTCTTCTTTGTTTCTTTTCTTCCTTTTGTTCTGTCCTATCAGAACGGCTGTCGCTGTTTTGTGACATACGGTCTGAAACCAGAATGACCAGGGAGATGGCAAAGCCGACCAGCAATTTTTTTAATCTAGGTGTCATATTATTTTTACTAAACTACCCCAAAATTGATACTAATACTTATCTAAAGCCTTTAAATAGGATGTGATCATATCCGCCTTAATGGCATTAACATATGCATCGATTCAAAAATAGTCAAAACAATAAAATTATAAGGAAATTTCTTAACCATGATAAAACAATGTTATGTCACTTCGAAAGAGATAATTTGCAACACTTTTTGATCTGCTGTTACAATTTCTACGCGCCATTGTCCGGCTTCTGCAGCGGGAATAACACGTTTGGAGATACCGGTCTGGTTTTTACCATTGCCGATACGAATCCGAACCTTC
>CAYNPR010000288.1:0-2182 GCA_964399115.1 uncultured bacterium
AAGCTCCGGCGGAATCTCACCGTTAAGTTGATTATCGAGTAGGTTCATATGAACCAGAACTTCCATATCGCCCATTTCGGGCGGTATTGGGCCATCAATCTGATTATAGGATAAAACTACGTATTCCAGCTCGTCCAAATCACCTATTGAAGCAGGCAATGGACCCGTGAGCTGGTTGTGGGAAAAATCTAATGCTGGCCAAAAATCATAATCAAAATTAGGGTTATAATACTCCGGGTGCCACACGCCTAGGTTTTGCAAATTTCCGATATTGGATGGTAATGGGCCTGTAAGTTCATTATAATGCATGTCCAGCACGTGCAATTTGGTCAAATTTCCGATCTCTTGAGGAATGGTGCCGCTGAGATTATTAAAACTTAAACCAAGACTTCTTAGATCGACTAGGTTACCAATCGTGGATGGGATTTCACCAGTGATTTCAGTCCTGCTGATCACTAAAAAAAGCAAGTTAGTCAGGTGACCAATTTCTGGAGGGATTGAACCGGTAAGATCGTTATAAGATAAATTTAAATAAACCAAATTAGTTAGGTTGCAAATCTCGGTCGGTATTTCCCCTGTAAATTTTGTGTTGCCCCATCTATTGTTAAGATTTAAACGAATTAAATTGGTTAGAAGACCGATCTCTTTTGGGATGTTTCCTGATGGTGTGTCGGAAAATGGCCCATTAATCTCCGTAGTATTTTCTATTGAGTAACACTGATCCAATATTTTAACCCCATCCGTACCATCATCGGCGATACACAGGTTCTCTTCATTGATGTTTTCAAGGGATGGACAATCGGGCAATTCAATTGATATGGGGCCTTCTTCCTGGGTGTCGCTTTGCTCTGGTTCTTGTTCTTCACCACAACTCCAATAAGCCAGGCCAAAAAACAATAGCAGTGGCATGATTCTGTTAATCTTATTCAAAATAAACTTGTTTAATTTCATTAAAACTTATTCTTGATTTTACTGATATCCTGTTCTGGAATAATAAGATTTTTACCGGCATTGCGGGAATTTTGGATTGTTAAAGGATCCAAGCGCAAAAGCCATATAGATGATTTACTCCCGGCAAGAACCAGATCCCCATCATCCAATTGAATGATGGATTGATTAACTTTCCTTAAGCTTACGGTCCATGTCATTGCACCAATGTCATCTATTTTTGTCAAAAAATATTGGTTATCAAGCAAATAGTACCCTCCGGCAGCAGCAGAAATAATATCGTTATACCCAAAATGATAGCCAGATGAACCGGTAAAACAATTCTCCCATTCCATACTACCGGAACTACTGCGCTTTACAATGTAATTATAGTCATAATTATTGCAAAACCCGGCTGCAACGTAACCACCATCCGCTGATTCACAGACAGCATTCAACGTCTGCTGGGTATTATCTCCAAAACGCTTTTTCCAGATCTGGTTTCCGTCGGCATCCGCTTTGACCATGAAATGCTTATAGGCACCATGGGCAGTACCGGATAAACCAACAAACACAAGGTTTCCATCTGCCGTTTCCATCAGTGAGATCCCTTCATTATAGGCAGAGCTGGAATATTTTTTGTTCCACAGCAAAGAACCACTGCTTGAATATTTTCGCAAAAATGCTTTGGAGTTAAAACCATCATCGTCCTGGGTGCCTGTAATGACAAAACCGCCATCCTGTGTTTCTATTACATCTTCTCCCCAGTCATTTTCATCAGCCGTCCCAACGGTGTCTTGCCACTCTACATTTCCTGTCTCATCCGTCTTTATGACCCAAAGGTATTCTAGATCGGGGAAGGTACCGGTAAATAAACCAGTTGCTATAAAACCGCCATCAGAGCATTGGCTCACACTTTTTAATACTTCGGCGTCGCCTATTTCATATGTCTGCCCCCACTCCAGAATTCCTTCTTCATCGGTCTTTAGAAGCATACCCTTATAGTTTTCTGAACCAGCTAATATTAAACCACCATCGCTGGTCTTACGAACGCAATGGACCTGACCGCCACCTGGACCGAGATTATATGTATACAGCCATTTCGCTTGAACATCACCAACAATATATTCACAGCCGCCGTCATCAAAGGTAGCGGTATCATCAAAATTTGTTGCTGAGCTATTTGTGCAACCACATATTTCATTCTCCGGACAATCAGTCAACAACTCCGTTTTGTCTTCGCAAGACCAATGAG
>CAYNPR010000289.1:0-2165 GCA_964399115.1 uncultured bacterium
AGCTTTTCCGGGAAGCACATGGCCAGGATTCATCCGCTGTGAAACCACTACAGCTCCAATCCCATATTTTGGAGCAAACGGTTTTGCCCGAAGACACCAATGATGAAAACGTGCTCCGTGCAGTGGTGAAGGACCTAGCGGAACAGGTAGCGTTCAAACTTCGTAAACGTCGACAAGTGGCGAACAAAATCAAGCTGGAGATCCATTATACTGATGGACATCAGCGAATCCGGACAGGCCGGACAGTCAGGATCGATGATAGATCGGTGATTAACGTGTGCAGGGGGCTGTTTGATAACGCCAATGGACGGCGCAATCGAGTTCGAACCATTTTATTGGATGCCAGTGATTTTCGTCCTTATGCCAATCAAGAATGCCTGTTTTCCACAGAAGAGAGCCGGGACATGGCTATATCCAAGGCAGTGGAAAAGGTTCGCCTGAAATACGGTGTTCGCAGCCTGCAGACCGCTGATGTTTTTCAGGCCTTGGGGCGTGTTTGATGTTTGTTCACCTTAATACCCATTCTGTGTATTCTCCTATGCGTGGACTTTTATCGCTATCTGACATTGTAAACTTATCTCATTCTTGCGGTATGGATAATTTGGCGCTCACTGATGTAAACGGCATGTGGGGTTTCATTCGTTTTGTTCAGCACTGCAAAGATGCAGGTCTATCTCCTATTGCCGGAACAAATTTGATCACGGAAAAAGATGAGGCTATTCTTTTGGCCGAGAGTCAATATGGCTACGAAAACATGTGTCGCTCTGTGTCGGCTGTGCATGATGATCCGAATCAATTGATAGAAAACATCTTGGAGAAAAGATACCCCGGACTGTTTGTGTTGTCTCACCATGAGCCTACTTTGGAAAAATTAATCAACTTTATTCCAGGCACCCATTTGTTCATTGAATTGCGTCCAGGAATTCAGGAATCTTTTACAAATAGGTTGGCAAAAAAAATGAAGCTGGAGGTGATAGCTACGGGGGATGTTTATTTCCGAGATCCTGGTGATCATAAGGTCTATTTAACTCTCAGGTCCATAAAGAATAATACAACACTGGAGCAATTAGACATGAAGGAGTGTAAGTCAGAACAGCACTGGTTCCGGAGTGAAGCAGACATGGTGAAACTTTTTCCAAACAGTTTGAATGCTCTAAATAACAGTCGCTACTTGGCAGATCGCTGCAAGACCGACTGGTCATTCATTAATACTATTTTTCCCGGGTTGTCACTGAAGGACACATATCGCGCCAACAAAGACCTAAAGAACAAAGTTTATGCTGGTGCAAAGATTCGCTACGGTGAGATTAATGAATCTATTTGTAGGCGTATCCAATATGAGTTGGGAATTATTACACAAAAAGGATTCTCGAATTATTTTTTAATTGTGCATGATATTGTGCAGCAAACTCGTGCCACTATAGGTCGAGGATCTGCAACTGCATCTATTGTGAGCTATTGTCTGTTCATCACCCAGGTGGATCCATTGCGGTACACACTTCGCTTTGAGCGTTTTATTCATCCCGAGCGGGGAGATATGCCGGACATCGATGTGGATTTCCCCTGGGATGAGCGTGATGATATTTTGAATTATATTTTTAATAAATATGGAAAAAAGCGGACGGCTATGGTTTCCAGCCAGATTTTTTTGAAGCCCCGATCCGCCATTCGGGAGGTCGGGAAGGTTCACGGACTTTCTAATGAAGAGATTAAGAGTATCACGAAGCGGATTGGCCGGTATGCATCCCGCCGAGATCTAGAACATTGGATTCGCACTGATCCTCGGTTCGCCAATGTTGATCTAGATGAAACGCTAATTCGTGTTTTGCGTGAGAGCGAAAAAATTGTGGGAGTGTTCCGTTATTCATCGGTGCATCCCGGTGGAGTTGTCATTGTTCCAGATGAGATTCAAAAATATGTCCCAGTACTCACAGCACCAAAAGGGGTACAGATAGTGGAATGGGAAAAGGATCAGGTGGAGGATTCTGGACTTTTGAAAATTGATCTTCTGGGCAACCGAAGTCTGGCGGTGGTCCGGGACACGATCCGGCAGGTGAACCTGAACTACGGTGAAACGGCATCCCGGAGCAAATATATAGATTATCACCAGATTCAACCCACAGGCGATGAGAAAACGAAAGAACTCATGAAAACCGGAAAGACCA
>CAYNPR010000290.1:0-2163 GCA_964399115.1 uncultured bacterium
TTGATACAAAAGATATTCTGGAAGCAGCTGGGACAAAATGGAATTTTTTATCATTCCGTCCCGGGTTGGTTGGTGGACACTGCATTGGAGTAGATCCATATTATTTGACACACAAAGCAAAAGAAATTGGTTACAATCCCGAAATAATTTTAGCAGGAAGGCGTATCAATGATGGGATGGGAAAGTACATTGCTGATTCTACCATTTCAGAAATGGCTAAGGCTGGCGTCAATCCAGTAGGTGCAAAAGTTGCTGTTTTTGGCCTTACATTTAAAGAAAACTGCCCCGATCTACGTAATACCAAGGTAACAAGCGTTGTTAAATATCTAAAGCAATACAATTGTGACATTTTGGTAACAGATATATATGCTGATAAAAATGAAGCAAAAAAAAGTTATAACATCGATTTAGTTAGTTCGGAAAAAATTAGAAATGTTGATGCTGTAATCTTAGCCGTCGCTCACAATCAATACCAGTCAATGAAACAGCCAGATTGGCTAAGCGTTTTTAACGGGAAAGGTGTTTTTATAGATGTTAAATCAATTTATAAGGAAAATTATTTTAATGATACAAATATAAATCATTGGCGACTATGATTATACTCATTACCTTTCACATTTCACAAATCATAGTTTTTACGCAGTGAAAATTTTAGTTACAGGCTGCGCCGGTTTTATTGGTTTTCACCTTTCCAAATCCCTTCTCGAAGACGACTGTGAAGTGCTAGGTATTGATAATTTGAACGATTATTATGATCCAAAATTAAAATTGGCTCGCCTGAATCAACTGAAGCCATATAAAAATTTTACATTTCAAAAAGTAAATATTTCGGATAGAAAATCCCTTTCCGAATCATTCCAATCATTCAATCCTAATAAAGTTGTCAATCTTGCCGCTCAAGCAGGAGTACGATATAGCATTGAAAATCCTCATGCTTACATGGAATCCAACCTTGTTGGGTTCTTGAATATAATCGAACTTTGTCGCCACAACGATGTAGAAGGCCTGATCTACGCTTCCAGTTCTTCGGTCTACGGTGGAAATACAAAGATTCCCTTTAGCGAAGAAGACAGAGTAGACATGCCCATAGCACTTTATGGCGCTACAAAACGAGCCAACGAACTCATTGCCTATTCGTATTCACATCTCTATGGATTAAATACTACAGGATTACGATATTTCACAGTTTATGGCCCTTGGGGACGCCCAGACATGGCTATGTTCATTTTTACAACAAATATCTTGGAGGGGAAGCCAATCCCGGTTTTTAATAACGGCAACATGAAAAGAGATTTTACCTACATTAATGATATTATTACAGGAACACGGGCAGCTATTGATAAAAATTATAGATGTGAAGTATTTAATTTAGGAAATCATAGAAGCGAACAACTAATGGACGTTGTTCAAATAATCGAAAAGAATCTTGGTAAAACAGCAAAAATAAAATTTTTCCCTATGCCGCGAGGTGATGTAAAAGAATCATTTGCAAATATAAATAAATCGGTTGAGAAATTAGGTTTTAAACCAACAACGAATGTAGAATTAGGAATCAGTAAATTTATTCACTGGTACAAAAAGTATTATGTCATTATGTGACTTATTACTCGTTTACCCGTTCGTATCCTGATCTATTGAGATTCGAGAGATCGCCGGAACCCATATTAAAGGAGTTATAATGCTAAACAATAAATCCATCCTAGTAACCGGTGGTACCGGTTCATTCGGTAAAAAGTTTATCGAAACAATACTGAATAACTACCAACCCAAAAAAATTATTATCTACAGCCGGGATGAAATGAAGCAGTTTGAAATGCACCACTCTAAGTTGTTTGAGAAGAATTATAATATTTTGCGTTATTTTATTGGAGATATCCGTGATTGCTCTCGTCTAAAAATGGCCATGGAAAATGTGGATATTGTTGTTCATGCTGCTGCATTGAAACAAGTACCGACAGCTGAATATAATCCCTTTGAGGTAATCAAGACCAACATCCTTGGAGGTCAAAATGTGATTAACGCGGCATTGGCTTGTGGTGTAAAAAAGGTAATTGCATTAAGCACGGATAAAGCCGCTGCACCTGTCAACCTTTATGGGGCTACTAAGCTGGCATCGGATAAACTCTTTATTTCCGCCAATAACTATAAAGGTTGGCATGATAT
>CAYNPR010000291.1:0-2146 GCA_964399115.1 uncultured bacterium
GATAAGTTGTATGATTATAATGGCGAATTCGTAGGCTGGAGCCCTTATGCACAGTTTGATTTTTCATTTGATGAAGACCATGATCAATGTATCTACGTTCAGGATGGCTGTGAATCCGAAGATACACGCCAAGCGTCGATCCATGGCTTGGATCCACTGGCGCCTCGATTTACGTTGGGGGAGAATACGGGAATTGAATATTCGTTCGTGGATTCTAATGTGGTGGATGGTATTGAATATACTTATTCCGTCACTGCCTACGATATTGGACTTACCCCCCTTGAGATTTCGTATGAACCGTCTGAAACTGATTCATCCGTTTTTGTGGCGGACACTCTATGGTCTACATTGAACCCGGGACACCTTTTAGGTCCCGATACAATTGCTTACTACGACGTTAATGGCAGTTGGATCAGGAATGCTCCCAATCAGAACCGAGGATACCCAAGCCTTGAATCGGCCAGAGGAGACAGCGGAGATCACAATTTTACAACGGTTATACCCGGATATACGGCATTGGATATTTCTTTTCCTGATGAAAATGACATAGAATCGCTTTTTAAATCAGACACCGCTAACCTTGGTACCGGCATTAGAGAATATTTTATTGTCGATAGGACAAAAATTGAACAGGATAGACTGATTTATGAAATCCAGGCGACCCAGGGCAGTGCAGCCGTGGAAGGAATGGCCTGCGAAGATCCCTATGTATTTGGCTATGTTGTTGATGATCAGGGGAATCCATTTGCAACAAATACCCATTATGAAGAGAACCTGAATTTTTTTGAAAAGGATTCCATTTCAGGGTTGCCGGGTACCATCCATGAAAATGGATCCTACATTGTTCCTATATACGACATTGTCACTGAAATCGGCAAGTGGAGTGATCAATTCAAGGGTATCCGCTACAAAATGGAGAATGAGATGCCACTTAAAACGTCTGCAGCTCCGGATGTCGGTATTGACACGCTATTGTTTTCTTGGAGCAGTGATGACAGCAGCAGCATGGACACGTCGTATGTTGATTCGCTGGAAAGAAAACTTTTTCCAGAGCTGTCCTACACAAACATTATCAGTTATAACCGGCGGCTTAATTTTGATTATAAAATAGAGTTTTTTGCCGAACCCATAGGTGATACGATTGAAGTCCTTAATGCACAGGGTCAAGGATATATGTTTTTCCCTTTCCGTATTACCAATTTATACACCGGGAAAAAAGTTGGACTCGCCTGTAATGATTTTGGTTCTGAAGATCTGAACCCAATTGATTTTGAAAATGGTGCCAGTGATTACGTCTGGAACCGTGGAGAAGATATATTTCTGCGCTATGATTCCATACGGGTGGCGGGAGAATGGATCGAAGCTTATAATTACAACTTGGACTTGAGCCTTTGGATCGAGAACGGTGTTCAAACCCAATGGTGGCCGAGTCGAGATGAATATGATGATTCGAAAGATTATAACCAGGGTAATATTATATATTATAAACAAATGCTCTGGGTTGCTTCAATTCCAACGGATGCAGGTGTTGAACCACTTTCGATTCATGCAGACTTGAGCGATGACGGGGAACGAAACAATCCTTGGAGGCTTGTTTATCCCTGGCAAGGCGGGGAGCAGATGATTATTAAACCACAGAAGTTTTTTGTCGATGGAGACAATTGGTACTCGGATATGACGGTGCTTGGGAAAGAAATTGGGATTCCGGATACGTTGGATCTGGATACCATCAAGGTTGTGCCCAATCCTTACAAAGCGCGTTCGCATTTCAATGAGACGTCTAATGAAAGACGGATTCGTTTTACCCACTTACCCAAAAAATGCCAAATCTCCATTTATACAATTACTGGAGAGCATGTGACAACGTTTGCACATGATGCGGAATTCGACAGCAATGAATGGTGGAATTTGAGGACGGGTAACAATCAGGATGGTCCGGAAGTGGCTCCCGGTCTTTATATTTACGTGATTGAATTTCCTGAAGAGAAAAAATATACGATTAATACCTACAATTATGATGATTCATATCTTTACATGCCATCGTTTTTATTACCAGATGATAAAAAAGAACCAGAAAAAACAAAATATTACATCGGCAAATTTGCGGTGATACGATGAGGCGGATTTCATATTCTGTATTGTTGGT
>CAYNPR010000292.1:0-2136 GCA_964399115.1 uncultured bacterium
GTTTGATACAAGCTGGGGAAACAGCAAAGTTGGTTGTTACTATTGAAGAACACGTTTTAAATGGTGGTTTGGGCAGTGCAGTTCTGGAATCATTATCTGATTATGGAATAGTCAAAAAAGTTGTAAGGCTGGGAATCCCTGATGTATTTGCTGAACAATACGGTTCACAGGATACTATCATGGAAGGATTTGGTCTTGATCCTGATAATATTGTAAAAACAGTTAAAAAACATTTAACCAAAAACAAATAAAACATTGAGGAAGAATCATGGGAAAACTTGTTGACTATGTAACACCGTTACATAAAGCAACCAGTAGAGCCTATATTGACCGTATGGTGGATGACAAGGTTCACTGTATGCTCAAGGCTAAGGAATACGAAGCCGACTACTGGGACGGAGATCGCCGATACGGTTATGGCGGGTATAAATTCATGCCGGATAGATGGAAACCAGTTGCTGAAGCGCTCATTAAAAATTATGATCTCAATAACGATTCAAGTGTTTTGGATGTAGGCTGTGGTAAGGGATTCTTGTTATATGAAATGAAACTACTACTTCCTGGGCTAAAAGTTGCCGGATTTGATATATCAAAGCATGGTCTTGAAAATGCCAAAGAAGAAATTAAGGATGCGCTTTTCATACATCGCGCCCAAGATCCTTACCCTTATCAAGATAATGAGTTTGATCTTGTCATATCCCTGGGTTGCATTCATAACTTGCGCGTATTTGAATTGGAAACTGCCTTAAAAGAGATTGAGCGCGTGGGTCGACAAGGCTACATTATGATGGAAAGCTACCGCAATGAGCAAGAACTGTTTAATGTACAGTGTTGGGCATTAACCTGTGAATCCTTCTTCGATCACGAAGAATGGCCATGGATATACAATCATTTCGGATATACCGGTGATTACGAATTCATATACTTTGAGTAAGTCATGAAAGCAGCAATACTTGCAGAAAGCAAAAAAACCTTGATTGTGGCAGATATTAATCTGCCGGAAAAATTAGACGTGGGACAGGTGCTGGTTAAACTACACTACAGCGGTATCTGTGGTGCACAGATCAATGAAATTGACGCTGTGAAAGGCCCCGATAAATTCCTTCCCCACTTATTGGGTCATGAGGGCTCCGGAGTGGTGCAGAGAATTGGCCCGGGAGTTTCCACCGTAAATGAAGGAGATCACGTGGTTCTGCACTGGCGTCCCAGTAAAGGTATCCAGTCGCCCACACCGAAGTACAATTGGAATGGTAAAACAGTAAACGCTGGTTGGGTAACCACCTTTAACGAAGAGGCTGTTATTTCTGAAAATAGATTGACGGTAATTCCGAAAGATTTTGATATGCGACTGGCGCCCCTTTTTGGATGCGCCGTAACTACTGCCTTCGGAGTGGTAAACAACGATGCCCAAATCAAAGTCGGCCAGTCGGTACTAATCTTCGGCATTGGTGGTGTTGGACTCAACATCGCCCAGGCGGCGGGTATGGTTTCGGCTCATCCCATTGTGGGCGTGGACTTGCTGAAACATAAGCTGGAAATGGGTAAAAAATTCGGGCTGACGCATACCATTGTTGGTGGAAAAGAGAATGTCAATAGTAAAATTCGAAGTTTGGTTGGCGAAAAAGGTGCCGATGTGGTGATTGAAACCACGGGCAATCCGCGGGTGATTGAACAGGCCTACGATCTGACCCATCCCGATGGTAAGACAATCCTTGTGGGGGTACCTAATAAAGGGGATAATATTTCCATTTATTCTCTTCCCCTGCATTTCAATAAGGTGCTCACCGGTTCCCACGGTGGTGATGCCCTACCTGATCTTGAAATACCCCGTTATATGCGTCTGATGGAAGCAGACAAATTGACTCTTGATGGTCTCATTACCCATGAGTTTGGATTGGAAGAAATAAATGAAGCTTTGGATTTTTTTCGGAGCGGGGAAGCGGGTCGGATTGTAATTAAGATGGCGTGAAAAACTGCTCTCGAATGTATAGATAAGTTTTCAGTTATCTTCCTTAAAAAAGTAAAACAAATATATTTTTGACTGATGGTAAAAACCTTGAAAGAAAATTATTATCATAGATCAACTTGTCGATTGTGTGAAAGTAATAATCTCAAGTTGGTTATTCCTTTAGAAAA
>CAYNPR010000293.1:0-2088 GCA_964399115.1 uncultured bacterium
TTGCAGCGAATGAAAATTTTGTAGGTAATATGTTCTCTTGGTTTGCCGCGACTTCTAGTGATATGGTACCTTGGATTGTTTTGTCTTCAAATACAGGAAGCCTGTCAGGTATGTTGTACGGTGGTGAATCAACCGATATTCAAGTTCAGGTTTCAACGGCGAATTTGGAACCGGGTAATCATGAAGCGATTGTGACTATAACCTCAAATGAAACGGCTCCGGCGTTTGTTCCGATCACCCTGACCGTCACAGGAGAAAACACTACACCAACCTTGCCATTTATCGATATTTCAAACTCTGAAAATGGGATAGTGGATCTTCCTGACGATATTGATCCTCTTTTTCTGGCCGTTGCTTCTCGTTATACGCATCTTGTTACGCCCAATGGGGAAGTTATTCCCTTTTTAATCCAAGATGATTTTACGGATACACAGATTCTTCATGCCCGCGGAGTGTTGAAATCTTACCTGACTGACATTCCCGAAAGCGAATGGGGCCATAATAAGACAAGTTTGGCCAATGCCCTTGCCTTCAGCAATGCAATCATGTTTTTACTTAATGATCAGGACGAATATGAGAATCCTGATCTTTGGGCCTTGTGGGATGCGGGGATAAATGGACAGGATTTATTGGCGATTGAAGTCTTTCCAGAAGGATCAAATGAATACATGAACAGTGTTGAGCGCGATGCTACATACGAAGAAATGCTTCATTTTGTGCATGGGTTTGGAATTCAACTTGCCATGCCAGCCATGCAGTCCGCCATCGAAAATGCGATGAATGTTGCAATTGCCAATGATTATTATTTCCCTTTGGACGACCTTCCGGAAGAAGATTACGATGAAGAATACTTTGCCATGGGGTTGGAGTGTTATTTTGGTTTATGGGCACACGACCCAAATGAAAACGGATTTTGTGGGGACGATGAATATACTTTCATAACTCGTGAACTTATGATGGAAGGCGATCCTGGTTTGTATTCAATCATTAATGGATTTTTTGGGGAATCCTGGGAGTATACATCTGTATTACCTGAAAATTTTTATACGGATTTCTTCCTGTCTTACCAAGCGGATCAGGATTACACGTTCAGGTCCCAGTATTTAAAAAACGTCACCTTATCCGGCGGGTCCGCCGCGAATATTTTCGGCAATACTTTTATTAATGAACTTAATGGGAATGAAGGGAATAACCATTTTCAAGGTTTTGAAGGAGATGACTTCATCAATGGCGGTGAAGGGCAGGACCGTGCGATTTACCAGGGAAATCTTGAAGAATATTTTATTATACCCCCTTTTTACACCGATGATTCATCCTACCAAATAATTGACGTACTCCAAACAAGAGACGGTACGGATCATTTATATGATATAGAAGAGCTTGACTTCAATGGGGTGGTCCATTTGATGGCAGATCTTTTGGAATTGAATGATAGAGCAACCTTTCCAACTGAATTTGCCCTCCATGCTGCAGCGCCCAATCCATTCAACCCTACGACAACTCTAAAATATGACGTCGCTCATTCTGAACGAGTCACAATTACCATTTATAACATAAAAGGCAAACGGGTACGGATACTTTACGACGACCATCGCAACCGTGGACAATATGAAATATCCTGGGATGGACGTGATATGAATGGATTGCTTATTTCCACCGGTGTTTATTTTATTCAACTTCAATCTAAAACCTTCCAAAAAACGGTTAAAGTTCTCTTCCTGAAATGATACTCTTAAGGTGTGAGTGGAATCGCACCTAGTATCGTTTTCATTGCGAGCAGGGGTATGGCCGGCTTGTACCCTTAACAAATCAACAATGTCCGGCCAATGATTTCCTCACTCATTTAATTGGAAAAAAGGAGAATCGTTATTATGCAACGTTTTCGAAAAACACAAGCTGGTTTTACCATGATTGAAATTATGGTTGTGGTGGTCATTGTGGCCATCTTAGCGGCAATTGCAGTCCCTATTTACGTGGAATACGTCAGAAGTGCAAGATCATCCGAGGCAAAGTCCGTTATTGGAAGCATCGCAAGTGCATCGGATATGTATTTCCAATCGAATGGTGAATGGCCATCTTCGGTAGATG
>CAYNPR010000294.1:0-2083 GCA_964399115.1 uncultured bacterium
GGTCCAGAACAAACTCGTCAAAAAGGAAATTTCCGGACATTCTCAGGTTTGACAGGACCAACCAATCCACTGATGCCTGCCAGACTGCGTTCCCGCTGCTGGTCCCCAGTCTGTTTTGACGGTCATTCAGTTCAATCTCCAGATGGGTGGAAATAGGATTCAAATAAGCAATGTCAAAAGGACGATTTTCTCCGGAATAAATGACAATTTCGGATAAAGCAATCATTAAACTGGCTTGATTGCTCCATTCAATGCCTCGGCCGGTGACGTAACGGTTATATGATAATGAATCCGATTCCAGAAAACCATGAAAATACCGTACCCTGAGTTTTCCAAAGTCCAGATTCAACATACCATAATCATAGGCAGGGGAATTTTGACTCAAAGCCAATTGAATATCGTTCCCGGCTCCCCAACTTTGCCGGCCACGACCCAATTGAAATAAAAGCCAGTCGTTTTGAAATCCGATCCCAGCCAAGTCTGTCTCTCCGGTTCGAGAATTAAATCCATCTTTAGAAGGATCTCTTGGTTGCCCTGTATACCTTGGAAATGCATCCGAGTCATTGACTACTCTTGGATAAAGATAACCATAGAAATGATTCTTGAAAGAGAAATGGCCGAAACCATATAGTGCAGCGTCATCATTGATGGAGGTTAACCCAAATCGGGTTTGAACGTTTAAGGAATCATTAATTGAATACAAATCTGGATTGAATCGGACTGGTCCAAAAGTTGTGATTGTTTGCCAGTCATCACCGCTATCATACAGCAGTTTCTGGGATTGGAATTTGAAAAATTCATTAGGGATTTCCTGGGACTTTCCGATGGAAAGAAGAGAAAAGGAAAAAAGATAAAAGATGATGATAGACCTATGCATACGTAGTCAATTTAAATTGTTCTTTATCAAAATGATGATCCTTCACTTCCCTGTCATTCCATTTATTCCAAAAATATAGGATACCCAACAAAAACCCCAGACCATACGAAAAATGTAGAATGAAAAAAGTTAACGGCAGTAAAATTACGGAAAAAACGTGTTTTGGCGATTTGAATAGTTCCAAGAAAGTAAAAATTAAACTGAGCAATAAATAGGGCACTCCTATTAGAGTTAATAGCAATGAAGAAGTTTTAATGAAAAAGAGAAAAATACCAACCAATGATGACAATACAAAAATTCCGGGAACAAGGTGTTTCCACGAAGCAAATCCACCCCTTTTTTGGAAAACACGGATTTTATAGAATCCATATTGAAAATATTGCTTAAACAATTTCAAAAATGAATTTCTTGGATAGTATGTGGATTTGATGGATGGGTCCAGCCAGATTTTTCCCCCATTTTGGATCATACGAAAATTAAATTCGTCATCCTGGTTTCTTACCAATTCTTCATCGTAACCACCTATTTTTTCAAATACATCCCTTTTATAAGCGCCAAAAGCTAAAGTATCAACAAATCTGCCCTTATCCACACCTTCACGAAATGGAATTCCACCAACACCAAACTTTAATGATTGAGCAATACTTATAACTTTTCCAATTATTCCTTTTGCCATGTGAGCAGTCGCTCCACCAACACAATCTGCTTCTGTATTTTCAAATTGCTTAAGACAATTATTGATGAAGTCTGTGTCGATCTCAGAGTGCCCATCCACTCTGATAATAATATCCCCCTTTGCTACAGATAGAGCTCGATTAAAACCTGTTGAAACGATTTGTTCAGGATTATCTATTAAATGTGTATTACCATTATTTTGTATGTATCCTTCTATATATTCCCTAGTACCATCATCAGACATTCCATCAGCAATTAAGATTTCTATTCCTTGTCCAATAGGATTCTGATATAAGATTGAATTCAATGTTTTTTCTATGAATGCTACTTCGTTTCTGATAGGGAGAATAATTGAAATCAATATTGTTTTGTTCTGATTATTGTATAATTATCAATGATTAGATTCTTAAAGAATACTTACGGTTTAAAGATTTCAGTTGTTGTATTATTGTTTTTTTCACTCAATATCCATCTCCGAAAGTTGGAATATCTTTTCATCCCCAACAATCTTTGCGGTAATTGGTATAAAGC
>CAYNPR010000295.1:0-2080 GCA_964399115.1 uncultured bacterium
CGGAAATATTTACTCCAAGATTCCAATCCTCTTTAAGGTTATCCATCCACTCCTGCGAATTTTCACCCATGACAGAGTAATTCAGTCCTGCATCTATAGAGGGGAGTTTTCTTCCTCTGGCGATCATATAATTGAGTTTTGCCGATTGTATTTGAGACTGCTGACTTAGAAGATCAGGATTTTTTTCTTCCATTATAATTAATATTTTTTCTTTTTCTGGTAATTGATATGTTAGGATGTCTTTTGTAAAATGCATGATATCTTCCATACCATCGGTAATACCCATGGTATGGAAGATATTTCGCCTTGCGCTACGAAGAGCCTGATCAGAGCGAAGGAATTCCGATTGAGCCTGCCCCCTGGTTACTTTCCCTTTAAGGAGATCCGTTTTTTTTACTGCTCCCAGGCCAAATTTAGTTTTTACCAGATCCAATTGCTTTTCTGATAAAGACAGATTTTGGCGTGCGACTCCCTTCAATTCCTTCGCTTTCAAAAATTCAAAATAGCCATGGATTATATCCCGAATAATCCTTAACCGGGTAGATTGATAACTGAAGCTCGCCATTTGGAAAAGTGATTTTGCTTGTTTTAGCTGATTTATAGTTTGTCCGCCATCGTATACTTTTTGAGTGACTGAAATACCGACGGACATATTTTGGGAGTGAGTAAAGGAGGATGTATCCGTTAGATAATTCTCAAAATTCATAGCAATGATATTTTTTTCCGGGAAGTATGTGCGATTCAGATTCCCGGAAAAACCTACTGATGGTAACAGATTGCTAAATGAGATTTTTATAGATTGTTCAGCGGCGGATTTTCCGGATGATGACGATTTCAAGGTGCTCTTATTATTGAGCCCAATCTGGATACACTTTTCCAAGGATAATGTCTGTGAATATGCAAAAGTGAGAATGAAAATGATTAAAAATAAAGGTTTCATGAAAAATGTGTATGACTAATTATCAATCTAATTCAGAGTATAAAGTTCCTGAGAATATTAATGCAATGACAGAAGGGTGCAAAGAAAATAAAGATTAAATAAATGTTTTTTTATTTTTCAGAAGAAATTCTTTTGCATCATCATAGTTATTTTCTATATCTCCGTTCAAGATTGCTTCCTCAATTGCTAATTTGATCTCCCCAACCTTTTTCCCCGGGTCAATGCTAAATATTTCCATGATCTCTTTTCCCCTCACCGGTGACTGAAAAGCTATCATTTTATCCAGTTCCTTTACATTCTGCATTCTTTCTTCCACTTGTTCAAAATTTCCCATATATTTTTTTACAAGCCGTGGGTTTTTTGTTGTGATGTCAGCACGACAAAGTGTCATCAATTCGTGGACTTCCTCTCCTGCTAAAACCATTAAACGTCGGACGGCAGAGTCCGTAACCCCATCCTTGGCAAGGGCAATAGGGCGTAAATGAAGCGCCGTCATTTTCTGGAGATACATGTTTAACTCGTTGGAAAGTTTCATCCGCTTGGCAACTTTCCTAACCATTTTAGATCCGAAAAAATCATGCCCGTAAAATGTGTATCCTTTTTTCTTATGAATACTTCGGGTATTTGGTTTGGCAATATCATGTACCAATGCGGCAAATCTCACTCTCATTTCATCGGTTAATTCAGCTGCATTATCCACCACCTGAAGTGTGTGAGCGAAAATATCCTTATGATGCCATTCGCTGGTTTGCTCTAAACCCCACATGGCGTCAATTTCAGGGAACACATGTTTCATTAATCCGGTGTTCTGAAGAAGTTTCAGACCGATTGACGGCTTAGAAGTAGATAAAATTTTCTGAAATTCAGTGGTTATCCTTTCCCATGATACAATTTTGATTCGCTCTGCCTGGCGGTTCATAGATTCCTTTAATTTTGAATCTACCCGCATATCTAGCTTAGCGGAAAAATATGCGGCTCTCATCATCCGGAGAGGATCATCGGAAAATGTATTGTCCGGATCTAGGGGAGTAACTAGTTGTTTGGCCTGCAGGTCAAGGATGCCTTTAAATGGATCCGATAGATTCCCAAATCGTTTTGGGTGCAGATCAATTGCCATGGCATTGATAGTGAAATCTCTTC
>CAYNPR010000296.1:0-2064 GCA_964399115.1 uncultured bacterium
AACGATACCTCTAACTGTTATAGAATTCGAGGAATGGGGCAATCCAAAAGAAAAACAGTTCTACGAATATATGAAATCCTATTCGCCCTATGATAATGTGGAGGCGAAAGACTATCCTCACATCATGGTTTTGGCAGGTTACAACGATCCTAGAGTCATGTACTGGGAGCCGGCCAAATGGACCGCCAAACTTCGTGCGCTTAAAACCGATTCAAATGATTTGTTGATGAAAACAGAAATGCAGGCGGGGCATTTTTCTTCTTCCGGCCGTTTTGATTATTTGAAGGATGTGGCTTTTTACTATGCATTTGTTTTAGATAAACTTGGTATAAATTAATGAGTATGGTATCCATTAATCCCGCTACCGGCGAAGAGATTCAATCATATGCAGTGCATACTTCGGATGAGATCCAGTTTATTCTGCATCAGGCGGTGGAAACTCAATGCAAATGGAAAGAAACCGAATTGGATTTTCGATTGTCCTGTTTGGAACAAATATCAGGTACACTTCGCGATCGTGCCAGAGAATATGCATCTCTTATGGCTCGGGAGATGGGTAAACCTTTTTCACAAGGACTGGGCGAAGTCAAAAAATGCGCGTGGCTTTGTGGCTACTACAGGGAAAATTCAAGGGAATTCCTATCAGATCGAGAGGTAGAAATTGATGGTCAGAAAAGTCTCGTTACTGTCCAACCCATTGGACTTGTATTGGGCATCATGCCATGGAACTTTCCGTTTTGGCAGGTTTTTCGCTTTGCGATCCCAACTATCACGGCAGGCAATGGAGCTATCTTGAAGCATGCTTCTAATGTACAGGGATGCGCTATTGCGATCGAACATTGTTTTCGAGAGTCTGGATTTCCAAGAAATCTCTTTTCCAATCTGAGCATTCCCGGGCATGATATGGATTCAGTGATAAAACATCCTGCCGTTGCGGCAGTGACTCTCACCGGATCAACACCTGCAGGCAAGACTGTCGCCAAGGTCGCCGGAACCGTTTTGAAAAAAACCGTTCTTGAGCTTGGCGGGAATGACCCATATGTGATTCTGGATGATGCAAACTTGGATCAGGCCGTTGATGCCTGTATATCTGGCCGTATATTGAATGCGGGACAAAGTTGCATTGCAGCAAAGCGACTGATCGTCACTGAAAAGAATTATAAGAATGTCCTGACTATGTTAAAAAATAAATTATCCTCTAAAATTATGGGTGATCCCATGGATGATGTTGATCTGGGTCCAATGGTTTCAATTAAAGCCCGTGCTGAAGTCCATGATCAGGTTTTGAGATCCATTTCGGCAGGGGCTGAATTAATAATGGGCGGTGAAATTTCAGATGAAAAAGGTGCTTTTTATCCCATTTCGATACTTGCTGGCGTAAAGCCTGGTATGCCCGCATTTGACGAAGAACTTTTCGGTCCTGTTTATACTGTAATCACTGCGGTAGATGAAAATCATGCCCTGAAATTAGCCAACCAGACTGAGTTTGGCCTAGGGGCAGCCGTATTTACGGAAGACCTGGAAAAAGGGGAAGAGATTGCCAGGAAGAGGCTCCATGCCGGCACCTGTTTTGTGAATGATTTTGTAAAATCGGATCCGCGCCTGCCTTTTGGCGGTATCAAGAATTCAGGCTATGGTCGGGAATTGTCATCTTATGGTATGATGGAATTTGTGAATGTAAAAACGGTTGTCGTGAAAAAAGCAGATTAATCGTAAACTTAATGTGATGAAAAGTAGAAGGATTTTATTAATACTGTTTGTTTTAGCCATTTGTTCTGGACAACAAAATCGTCTTTTTTGGGATGGTAGGGACTGGAACAGAATCGCCAAAACGGTGGATCACAATCCGGAAAATGTCTTCAGAATCAAAAAAGCCTATCTGGATGGTGCTTTAGATGGTCGTCTATACGGTTACTTAAAAACCTGGTCAAAAGATCATTTTCTTGCAGATGATATATTTGGGGAAACGGTTGATTTACTAACTACCAGGGAACTTATCAAAAACTTGGATCATTTTTATGACGATCCCTTGAATGGCTATATCCCAGTCCCATCCGCAATTGT
>CAYNPR010000297.1:0-2057 GCA_964399115.1 uncultured bacterium
CCAACAAACAGCCCTGGGACGATGCCGTCACCTTGGCGCTCACCTATGCGGAAGTTGATTACGAAACCTTGTGGGATGAGGAAGTCCACCTTGGAAAACTTAACGAATACGACTGGCTTCATCTCCATCACGAGGATTTTACGGGCCAGTACGGGAAATTCTACCGGAGCCATCATAACGCACAATGGTATAAGGTACAACAAAGTCAATTCGAAGCCATGGCTCTGAAGCATGGTTTCTCCAGTGTTCACGAACAAAAAAAAGCCCTTGCGCGAACCATCAAGTCTTATGTTGCAAATGGCGGTTTTCTTTTCGCCATGTGCTCCGCCACCGATTCATACGACATCGGATTGACAATGGAAAACGTAGATGGAGTGCATCCGGTCTTTGATGGGACACCGATTGATCCATCGGTTCAGGAAAAATTGGATTATTCACAATCATTCGCTTTCACCGATTTCAAGGTCCTGCCGGACCCCATGGTCTACGAATTCTCCGATATCGATTTCCCTCCCAGCCACAACCCGGTCACGCGAGGAGCGGAAGCGGATTATTTTTCTTTATTCGAGTTCTCGGCAAAATACGATCCCGTCCCTACGATGCTCACCCAAAATCACGTACCGGTTGTGAAGGGATTTATGGGACAAACCACCGGGTTTAACCGGAAACGCATCAAAAAACACGTGGTGATTATGGGAGAAGACCCCGCTTCGGTTCAGGTGAAATATCTTCACGGTAATTTTGGAAATGGGACATTTACCTTTTACGGCGGGCACGATCCGGAAGATTATCAGCATTTCGTGGGCGATCCACCCACGGACCTTTCACTTCATCGGAATTCTCCCGGATATAGATTGATCCTGAACAACATTCTTTTTCCGGCGGCACGAAAAAAAGAACGGAAAACTTGATGATGAACATAATCTATAGTTTTACCTAGGAATGTGGATACAAAAAGAGATTACGCTTCCCGGCTATCCGCGGGGATTTCATATCGTCACGGATCTCATCATAAGAGAAATGCCCCAGATCAAGGATATTTCCGCTGGGCTGCTCCATGTGTTTATGAAGCATACCTCCGCATCATTGACCATCAATGAAGACGCGGACCCCAGGGTGCGAACGGATTTTGAATCCCATTTTAATGAAACTGTACCTGAGAATGCCCCTTATTACAGACATACGCTGGAAGGCTCCGACGACATGCCGTCCCATTTGAAATCAGCCATTCTGGGCTCATCTGTGAGTATCCCCATAAGTGACGGAAAACTCAACCTTGGGACCTGGCAGGGGATTTATCTCTGTGAGCACCGGGACCGGGGCGGCAGCCGCAGGATTGTGCTTACAATCAACGGCGACTAATTCCCATAAACAAAAAACCCCACGAGTGTGGGGCTTGAATTCAGATCTGAACAATTTTGTGTTTTGGTCTATAATATTTAACCCGCGAACAACGTCACAATCACTCTGCGTTCGTGTTTCGGCCCATCAAATTCACACAACATGACGCTCTGCCAGGTCCCAAGGAGCATCCGTCCATTTTCAAAAGGAATGGATTCACTGGGTCCCACAAGGGCGGATTTCACGTGTGCGTCGCCATTTCCGTCTATCTTATCATGGAGAAACGAGCCTCTTGGCGCCAACTTGCGCAGCGTCCCCAAAACGTCTTCAATGATGTTGGGATCATCATTCTCATTTACCACCACACCGGAAGTGGCATGGGGTATGTAGATATTACACACCCCGCTGTCTCGACCCGATTCAGAAATGACTGCATTTATTTCCCCCGTAATATCGATGAGGTCTTCCCGGCGGTCAGTGGGAAATCTAAATTCCTTTCTGAAAAGCATCTCATTCACCAATGATTTTAACCAGGACCCGTTTGTCTCTCCTGCCATCGAATTCACCATAAAAGACTCGTTCCCAAGTACCAAAATGCAGATTTCCGTCCGTTACGGCCACCACCACTTCTCTGCCCATAATCTGCCGTTTATGATGAGCGTCTCCATTGTCTTCCCCGGTTCTGTTATGATGGTATCGTTCCGGGCTTGGATCAA
>CAYNPR010000298.1:0-2057 GCA_964399115.1 uncultured bacterium
GTAGAGAGCGATATTTCCCGCTCTTCGCTGGGACCGCCCATTAAAACAGCAACTCTCAGGGACATAATTTTTCGGCTCCTTTCGCCAGATCTTCAAATAGATAAGTCGGCTGCTCATATTCCGGTAAATAGTCCAAAGTCTCTTTTCCGCGACCGGTCAACACAAGCATCGTATCCATTCCCAACATCTCCCCTGCTTCAATATCAGCTACTGAATCACCAATCATAAGACAATCCACCAAATTCAGGTCATGATCCATTTCCGCTTCTAGGAACATTCCCGGTCCCGGTTTTCTCCTTTCGGATGCTTCTTCCGGACGGTCCGTACAATAATAGATATCCAAGAGACAAATATCGTTTTTTTCAAATTCTACCCTAATGAAACCATGGATCTCATCGAGAGCAGCCTGATCTATGAGCCCACGTCCAACACCGGATTGATTGGTAACAATACAGAACCGGTTTCCCTCATCCGACATTTTTTTCAATGCAGAAATTGTGAAATCAAAAAAAGAAAAATCATCTATTGAATTAATGTAACCAGGATCTGGGTTCAAGGTACCATCTCGATCTAAAAAAATGCAGTCGTAACTTTTCATGGCGTGATGGGTTTTTCCCGGAGATCCGTTAATTTGACACTCCCTGCGGCAAAATATCCCGCACCAATGATTACAAGTGGGAAATAGGATACGGCGTGTGACACCAATGCGTAAGCAAGCGCTTCGTTCCCCGAAATGCCGAAAATGATCACGAGACCGTACTTGACGCCTGCATCGTACGTACCCGCCGATCCAGGCAGGGCGGGAATACCAATAGCAACACTTCCAATCATGAATAGGATGCCTGCGCCAATCCACCCTAAATCAATCCCACAAGCCGCCAAGATCAATATGGTAGTGGAGTAATAAATACCCCATAACAAAATACTGGACAAGGCAATTGAAAACCCATGGCGGGTTTTACGAATAATGGTCACTCCATCAAACACTTTCTGTCCAATCGCCAGAAACTTTTCACCAAGACCGTGCTGAAAAAACATTTTATCTTCAAATACATCTAACCATTCGAATTTGTACGCCAAGCCAATGAACAGTATCATTAAGAATACGGTGAGAGAAAAAACTTGCATAGCATGGCGAAGCCAATCCTGTTCAAATGGAAACCAAGGAATCAATACAGAAAAGATTAGGACAACCATGAGAAGATCCAAAATTCTCTCCAAAATGACCGTCCCAAAAGTTTGAGATACGGAAATAACCCTGTCCTGAGCTGCAGAATAGGCTTTGAGTAATTCTCCCAATCGGAACACCAATACGCCGTTACCAAAATATCCAATCATTGTTGCGGCAAATAAATTATGGAGAGGAATATGTTCTACGGGATCCAATAACAGTTGCCATCGATATGCCCTCACCACACAGCTGAAGATCAACAACCCCACCGCTATCCAAAACGGCTGCATATCCACTTGAAGGATTTGATGCCAAAGTTCGGTGATATCCTGCCCACTAAACGCCAAGTAAAGCCCCAAAATGCTGATAAGGGCACTGAAAAGCAGTTTAAAATATTTATTCACGGAGGTCTATGATCTCAAAAGTATCTAAATCGATCTCTGTTACGCTTTTTCCATTGGCTGGTTCCGATGAACTTATCCGGATCCGTATTTCATCAACTTCTCCGGAACTTAATATCACTTCCCGAGGTTCCCCGGTAACAGGTACAACACGAATGACACCCTTCATCTCCCACTCCAGCAATGTGAAAGGAATCCTGAACATTCCTTTTTCAATGATTGGTTCGCCCGTTTGGATGGACTTGCCTTCTCCTGTGAGAACGTCAAATATAGTCACTTCACCTGGAACAGCTTGGTCATGGATCACCTGTTTCTGGGATTTATTGATTGTTGTTATAATGCCATTATTGTACGAGATCCGTTGATCCACCGCATCAAACGTGTACCGTTTTTTACCAAAATAGAAAAAAGTCCCCGATGATTCATACCGCTCCCCGTATTGTTCCTGGGAAAATTCAATTTCCATGATCTTGCCGCCGGGTTCA
>CAYNPR010000299.1:0-2055 GCA_964399115.1 uncultured bacterium
AAAAGAGACTGCTGGAAGTAACCGACACCGTTGACGTTTTTACAGATGATTATGGAGTGCATCATGTATTTGCCAAGAATGAACCCGATCTTTTTTTTACGGCTGGATATTTGGCTGCAAGGGACCGGCTTTTTCAATTGTCGACGGTTGCTCTTGCCGTTCGGGGTGAGTTGTCGTCCGCTTTTGGAGATGAATATTTAGGAACCGATATTTATTTACGAACCTGGCGAATTCATGCTACTGCAAAAAATATTGTAGCAGAAATGGCTCCTGAAAACAAATTGATTTTTGAGGCTTTTTGCAATGGGATTAACAAACATATTGATGAAATAAAAAATGATTTACCGATTGAATTCAAAATATTGGGCATCAAACCACCGCATTGGGATCCAAGCATTGTTGCCGGTTACGCACGTATGATGGCCCATGAGTTGCAAGGATCTTGGGAACCGGAAATAGTCTTTGGGGCCGTTTTAAAATATTTTGGTGAAGAAAAATTAGCTGAGCTCATACCAGGCTATACAAAAAACAAACCCACCATTGCCAAAAACTCCTACGAGCATTTGAAACCGGTTTTTGATGAAATCATAGCTCAGGAATTTTCACTCAGAGATCTGTTCGGGAAGCGCAATTCAGATATTGGATCCAACAATTGGGCGGTTTCGGGAAGAAGAACGGCATCTGGAAAACCGTTGTTGGCAAACGATCCACATCTTGCCTATACACAGCCTCCACGATGGTTTGAGATTCATTTGAAAGGCGGAAGATTTAATGTGTCGGGTGTGTGTATCGCCGGAATTCCTCTCCCTGTTTTGGGACAAAATGAAAGAGTGGCCTGGGGCTTCACGAATAGCATGGTGGACGATCTTGATTTCTTTGTGGAAACCATAAACCCAGACAACCCCAATGAATACAAATCTGGCGAAAAGTGGCTTTCCATGGAACAGATCAAAGAAAAAATTCTTTTGAAAGATGGAAGGGACACGACAATTATAGTGCGAAAGACACACCATGGTCCCATCGTCAGCGATATTCATGGATTATTGAAAGGGAAGAATGTGGCCATGTCCATGTCGTGGACAGGCCATTGGCTCACAACTGAAATGGATGCATGGGTAAAAATCAACACCATGGAGAATTGGGATGATTTTAGCGAGGGAGCGAGGCTGTTTGGCGTTCCGGGCCAGAATATTGTTTATGCGGACATGGATGGAAATATTGGCTGGCGTCCCGCAGTATACGTTCCAATACGAAAAGATGCATTTAGTTTGATTCCACGCCCAGGACACGACCCCGCATATGATTGGAAGGGAAAGGTCCCTTTTGAAGAGATGCCTTTTTTGTATAATCCCGAGAAAGGGTATATATCAACCGCAAACAATAAAACTATAGGAGATGAGTTCCCGTACTATATAAGCGGCTTGTGGGCGGATCCCAGCCGGGCGGAACAAATTGTGAAGCGGTTGGATGAAATGGACTCTGCGACAATTGACGACATGAAATCAATCCAACTGGATCACACGTCACCATTTGCAATAGAAATTCTTCCTTACCTTTTGGCGGTTGAAACCGGAACGGAAACAGGAAATATTAAAAAAGCGTTTGACTATTTAGGAGAATGGGATGGCGTAGAAGGCGTTGATTCAAAAGCTGCCCTTCTATTCCATGCCATTATGAGAAACTTTGTTTTGAATTTATATGAAGATGAAATGTCGCTGTTGGGAGAAAATTATCTTGAAGCCTATACTGGGTTGAAATATCTGGTACATCGAAGAATCCGTGAAGTACTTAAGACAGGAAAATCGTCCTGGATTGATGATGTGTCGACAACAGATAAAACCGAAACGTTAAATGAGATCATAGTTTCATCCGTTATTGCGGGTGTGAAAGAAGTGGAAGATTCGTATGGCGTCAATTCGTCAAACTGGGAATGGGGGGACGCCCACACGCTGACGCATCCACACATGCTTTCAAAGGTAAGGTTTCTCAATTGGCTTTTTAATTTGGATGTAGGGCCATTTCGGTCTGGAGGCTCCGATAAAACACCCAATGCAG
>CAYNPR010000300.1:0-2051 GCA_964399115.1 uncultured bacterium
GCCAATAACTGGAATCATCGGCGTCTTTTTTAGATTCCGTCGCAATAGTTTTCTGGTTATCGTCATGGTAATAAATAACGGAGCGGTACTGGGTGCCCACGTCGTTGCCCTGGCGGTTCAGGGTGGTGGGGTCATGGGCCTGCCAGAATACGTTTAAGATCTGTTCGTATGTAATCTGGGCTGGATCAAATTCAATTCGTGCGACTTCGGCGTGCCCTGTTTGGCCAGTGCATATTTCTTTATATGTGGGATTTTTAACGTGGCCGCCGGCATACCCCGGCCTGACCGATAAAACGCCGTCAACCCGCTGATAGACCGCTTCTATACACCAAAAACATCCGCCGCCAAGTGTTGCTGTTTCCATGGTATTAACGTTCTGATTTCCGAATAGGATTATTGATAAAATAAGAATCTGAGAAAGTACGTAAAAAGTCACCCGCCTATGTGATAATCCGATTTATGCCATCCACCTCTATAGGTTTTTACAATGATTTCCGACGATAATGTTTTTTGTTCTCCATATTTGTTTGGTGGAGAAACCATCAGTTTATAGGTGCCGGATTCCAAAACCTGAAAAGCGAACTTTCCGTCAACACCGGTGACGCGCCTCCCCAATGGAAGGAGCTTGGGTTCGTGTGTTTCCGTAAGGAGTGCAGACTCTTTTGTTGGTTCAGTTTTGCCCCTAGTCCAACTATCGCCTTTCGTGGTATTGATCGATAGGGTTTCGCTAAGGTTTTCGTCCTGGGGAGATAATTTGAATATTTGAATTTCAGCGCCAGGGATCGGTTCACCAGTGGAATTTTCGATGACGGAACCGAAGATTATATTTGGTTTCATCAAATCATCCGGCAAGTATAGGGGCAATCCGGAATTTTGAAAAATCGGAAAAGGGAAATAACCTTCCAGGATAGCACTCAGGTTCTCGAAACGATCTTTTTGCGTGACGTAACACCGTACTGGGTCATATTCCACGTCATTTACCGTAAGTTGGATAAACCCTGTAGGCTGTTTGGATGCGTGCTTTGAAAAAATAACGATTCTTTTAGCATCCATCCTATCGTCATCCATAAAAACGTAATAAAAAACGCTCCCTATAGGTAAAAACGTCAACGCGCGTGCGTCCATGTCGACTCTAACAAGATCAGGGACCTTCTGGTCATCTGGGAACGGATCCAAGGCTATATCAAAATGGGCCTTTCCAAGGGTATCCAGAGTATATTTATAAATGGGAATATTTCTACTCAAATAATCGCTTGATGATAAATATAATTTCGGATTCCAAACGTAACCGCCTGGCGCTTGTATTTCAAAGAAGCCATCACCATCTGTATAAACTTGATCCTTGATTACACCGTTTCCACTTATTAATTCCACAAAAACGTCTCTTGCCGGAGTTTGATCCAAACTGTTTACGATGGTTCCGGTGATGCCGTTTATTTGAAATTCCATTATTTCCGCGGGCTGTGACGAGAGGAATGAAATAAGAATCGAAATAAATATTAACCCGTTTTGCATGACGCTAATCTACAATAAAATAATCATATTGATTTACGCATTCTCGCAGGAATTCTTCTGGCAACCATTTCGCCTATCTTGTTTTGCCGGCACTGGAACCGTATAAAATAGTCATTCCATTTTCTAAATATTTTAAGTCCAACGGTCTAAGGGTAATCTTTTCATGTTAGTCTACATAATGATTGTTTAAGTTTTGTTATGGACTTGAGAAATTTACAGAACAAAGACTTTGATTTTTGGACGCCTATTGAATCCCGATGGCGGGATATGGATGCATTGGGTCATTTGAATCATGCGGCATACCTGGGCTACATGGAATCGGCACGTGTGGACTTGTATATGGAAATGGGATACTCCGGCATTCGAAAGGAAAATGACGAAAGCACGATCTTGGCTTCCATGGAGGTTCACTATCTTGGCCAGGTTTCCCACCCAACGATCCTGGAGATAGGACAGCGCATTTCAAGGATTGGTTCCAAAAGTTTTGATATAATCGGTGGTGTTTTTATAAAAGGTCAGTTTAAGCCCGTTTGCAC
>CAYNPR010000301.1:0-2047 GCA_964399115.1 uncultured bacterium
CCAGTTCTGATATAACAGCAATATTTTTCTTATTAAAATCAATATTCTCCATATACATACCGACGGCTACAGAAACCATATCACCATCGGATGCAGAGTTGATCCCACCCTGAATTGTAGCAAAGGGGTTCCCTTGGGAACCGTCACCGGATGAATCGGAACCTGTGGTGGAAACATACCAGGTATTTCCGCCCAAATTGGATTCAAAAAGATTGATGGAATAAGGAGGTATGACCATGCCGGAAAAAACCTCCGTTGTATCAAAAGATAGGTCATTATCTCCGGTTATGAACTGATCTATAGTCGGAATATTATTTGTATCTTGATGCGTGACGCTGATGCATTTCATGTAAGGATGATTGAACACCGAATTTGTAGAATCAAAATGGATCGTTTTTGCAGAGTCGGCAATATTGACTAAAATGGCTCTCTCTTCATCCCTGAAAGAATTATATAATTTCCATCCATGTAAATATGAATACTCAAAAGTTGAATCAGGTGAGAGTCCACTATCTGCTGGATCATTATCAATGATGCCTAAATGTTCGTCAGTATCACTGCTGAAAACCAACCTTTGCATATGAGTCATGCTATTAGAAATAGTATTCCAAAAGTGCGTACTAAAACCACTGGCCGTTCGGCCATAGGGACTGCAGGAATCCTGATTGTCATATGTTGGGAAATCCTGAGGAAATCCATTCCCGTGATTGATGGAACTGGTTGTACTCCATCCATGCAGGGAATGCAAGAGCATCATTTCCACATAAGGGTTTTCTATAATCAAAGAGAAATAAGTAACGTTTACCAGCGTATGCGCCCATCTGAATATCCAAGGTTGGTTATTCACGGAACCAAATTCCCTTTCCCTGTAATTACTTTCAGTCAACCACAGTCTGATAGGTTTACCTAATTCATTCTCCAGCACCGCAATGGTATCCGGATGCATCCCACCATCACGAAGAAGATCATTGATCTTAAATTGAGGAAAAGCCAATACCTGTTCAGCAGTTAATGGAATATCATCATTATGCCTATAGGTTAAATATTCATGCCAGGCGAGATAAAATGTGTCTATGAGAGACGAATCTATTTCTTCCAATACCTGTCGATTCCAGTCATGAGATCTGGGATCACCTTTTTTATTTTTCACAGTCAGTCCATATTTTGCATTTGGCACAATTTGCTTTAATGAATCGATCCAACTATTGCATTCCTGGGCGAAATCAAGTGGGGATGGGTGAATAAACTCATACCGGCCGGGGTCAAACAAACTGTCACCATCATTGTCCTTTGTTAGGGGTTCACCATCATCATACATATAATTCCCATTTAAATCGTCCCATTTATCCCCGCCAGACCTTAAATAATATTCATTCCCCAGTTCAAAATGTTGAAATAAAACGCCATGGTCTTGGTGATAACCTCCAATGATGTTTTTTACTGTCCCAATATCTTCAGTGAGCATATTCAGTACATAAGTTCCCTGTATATTATTCTCATTGATAAAATCGGAAAACTCTATAGCGCTAATGGTAACCGGATCCCACGTTCCATCAGAATTATTCCACCAATCATATTCTTCGCTTGAAATGTCAAAGAAAAAATCGCCATTTGTTGTATCCTCATGATATTCGGTATAAGCAAGGTCTAAGGTATTTACATGATTAATGATACTGTCTGGGGGCAATATCATTCCATTGTTCCAATCCCAGTAACTTGACTCATTGCCGCCTGGGTATCTAATAATCTGTGGATTGAAGCATAGGGCCGCTTCTTTAAAATCATCATCTGACCACGTATATATGGGACCATTGTTATAATTGTTGTACCGCATTGACGAATTATTTAAGCCAAATAAGGGTACCTTTCTAATATCGGGGTCCACCGTGACATTGATCTGGCTAAAGAGCGACCCAACAAACAACATCAGTAGTTTAATACGCTTAATCACCCCCAAATCTACCCATCATTCCACAAACAAAAAACCCCACTAATGCAGGGTTTATCAAGAGTCAAAATACTGTGGAGCTGACAGGGATCGAACCTG
>CAYNPR010000302.1:0-2041 GCA_964399115.1 uncultured bacterium
TGAACCTGCGGGCCATGCTAACTATCCGGGATGAACTGGGGGTGGCCGTTGGCTATTCGGACCACACTTTGGGGATTGAAATTCCCGTTGCCGCCGTGGCGATGGGCGCCACCGTTATCGAAAAGCATTTCACCCTGGATCGAACTCTGCCCGGCCCTGACCACGCAGCCAGTCTGGAGCCGGATGAATTAAAATCAATGGTGCAGGCCATCCACAATATTGAGAAAGCCATGGGTGATGGCGTGAAAAAGCCCAGTAAAAGTGAGTTAAAAAACATTACTATTATTAGAAAATCAATTATTGCAAAAAAACCAATTAGTAAAGGGGAAGTGTTTTCAGATAATAATTTAGGTGTTAAAAGACCTGGAACAGGATTATCACCTATACTATGGGATGAAATAATTGGATCTCGGGCAACCAAAGATTTTGAATTAGACGAATTAATAAAATGAAAAAAGTGTGTGTAGTAACAGGTACTAGGGCGGAGTATGGTTTATTGCGTTGGGTAATGGATGGGATTCAAAAATCAAAGAGCTTAAGACTGCAAATAATTGCTACTGGTATGCATTTATCTCATGAGTTTGGACTTACCTTCAGAGAAATAGAGAAAGATGGATTTGTTATTGACAAAAAAGTGGATATGTTGGTTAGCTCTGATACTCCCCAGGGAATAACAAAATCAATGGGATTAGGGATGATTGGGTTTGCGGATGCCCTAGAAGATTTGCGACCTGATCTAATGCTGGTACTAGGTGACCGATATGAAATATTTTCGGCAGTAGCCGCAACTATGATTTCCCGAATTCCCGTGGCACATCTGCATGGCGGTGAAACTACATCTGGTGCGTTTGATGAAGCCATTCGTCATTCAATCACTAAAATAGCCTGGTGGCATTTTGTGGCTGCTGATGAGTATGAGAAACGGGTGGTTCAACTTGGTGAACATCCAAAACGAATCTTCAATGTGGGTGGGATGGGGGTTGACGCTATCCGGAAAGCCAAACTTCTTTCTAAAAAAGAATTGATGAACAAAACAAAGATAAAGTTTGGTAAAAAAAATCTGCTTGTTACCTATCACCCTGTAACTTTGGAAAAACAAACATCAAAAAAGCAATTTAAATCTCTACTGAATGTGCTGAAAGACTTAAAAGATATTCACCTGATATTTACCATGCCCAATGCAGATTCAGATAGCCGAATTATAAAACAAATGATTGATGAATTTGTATCAGTCCATAAAGAAAGGTCCATTTCATTTACTTCCATGGGACATTTGAATTATTTGTCCACCCTACAATTTGTAGATGGTGTAGTTGGCAATTCATCCAGTGGTTTGATGGAAGCACCCACATTTAAAATCGGTACAATAAATATTGGAGACCGACAAAATGGGAGGCTGAAAGTAAAAAGTGTTATTGACTGTGAACCCACAAAAGAATCAATTAAAGAGTCAATTAATACTCTTTACAGTAAGGATTTTCAAAATATCCTTCCTTCGGTAGACAACCCGTATGGAAAAGGTAATGCCACTGAAAAAATAATAGCTGTTTTGAGGGATGATCCCATTCCAAAAGAACTAAAAAAAGAATTTTACAATTTATGAAAGACATCTCTGTAGAATCCAATATTACCATTCGCCAAGCTATGAAAGCCCTTGATAAGACGGCTGAAAAATGCCTGCTGGTGGTGGATGAAAATAAAAAACTGCTGGGGACACTGACAGATGGTGACCTGCGACGCAGTATTTTAAGTGGGGCAAAGTTTTCTGAAGATATTTCAAACAGTTACAATACAAAACCAACAATACTCATACAAGACAAGTATAGCCACGAAGAAGCGAAACAGATAATGCAGGATTTAAAACTGGATTTAATCCCAGTCATTGATGAAAACCATCTGGTGGTGGATTTTTTCACCTGGTCTGGTCTGAGCGGTGAAAGTCAACCTAAAAAGTCTTTGGGTGATGTACCGGTGGTCATCATGGCTGGTGGCAGGGGTACACGCCTGGAGCCCTTTACAAAGATCCTGCCCAAGCCTTTAG
>CAYNPR010000303.1:0-2038 GCA_964399115.1 uncultured bacterium
CTACCACATAGTGAAAGTGCCCAATCACATACATTGTGTCATGAAGATGAATATCTGATGCCCCAATACCCAGGGGAAGTCCTGTCAATCCGCCAATCCCAAACATGGGTAAAAAGGATAGAGCGAACAGCATGGGGGTGTTGTACCTGATTGACCCGCCCCATAAAGAAATAAAAAACGCTGTTAAGATAACGACCGATGGGATGGAAATGATCATGGTCGTAGTTTGGAAAAATGCGCTCATGGCCTGTCCCATACCCGTGAGGAACATATGATGTGCCCAGACAATAAAAGACATAAATCCGAGAAAAACTGCCGCGTAAACCAGTGATTTATAACCCCAGAGTGGTTTTCTGGTGTTGTTTGCCAAAACTTCTCCTACAATTCCCATGGCGGGTAGGATTAATACATATACTTCGGGATGGGCTAGAAACCAGAATAAGTGTTGCCATAGTAAGGGGGAACCAGAGCCATACACTTCCACGGGCGCTCCCGCATAGACCAATCCGCTGGGTAGAAAAAAACTGGTGCTGGCCACACGGTCCATCAATTGTAGAATGGCTGCAGCTTCCAGGGGTGGAAAAGCAAGAACAAGGAGGAAGGACGTCACAAACTGCGCCCAGACAAAAAAGGGTAACCGGAACCAAGACAGACCTGGAGCACGAAGCTGTACAATGGTTACAATAAAATTCATAGAGCCGAGTAGGGATGATGTGATCAGGAATACCATACCGATCAGCCACATTGTCTGGCCGGATTCAAAAATAGATAATGGTGGATATGAAGTCCAGCCTGCTCTCGCTGCGCCTTCAGGGGTAAAGAAACTAGCCAGCATAATTACACCGCCAAGGAAATAGGACCAATAGCTGGCTGCGTTCAGTTTTGGGAATGCCATGTCTGGTGCACCTATCTGCAATGGAACGAAATAGTTTCCAAATGCTCCAACAGCCAAAGGAACTATACCTAAAAATATCATAATAGTACCGTGCATGGCTCCTAGAGAATTATAAATTCCTGGCATTAGAATCCCGGTTTCATCCAGCAAAGTACCAACCAGAGGAACTGGTGTCTCTGGATAAGCCAATTGCCACCGCATGATCATCATCAAACAGAATCCAAAGAACAAGAATAGCAATGATGTGATCCCGTACTGGAGCCCAATGATCTTATGATCAACAGAAAAGATGTACTTCTGTAAAAAATTCTCTTTGTGGTGAGAATCGCTACTCACTTGATTTCTCCGAATATGATTAAAATTAGTTTTGAAGGATCAGTCTATAGCAAGACCGTAGTTTTGTTCAAAAGTTTCTGTGCCAAGCATACGTATCGCATCCCAGGTCATTTTTGTACACACTCTGGCACAGACCTGGCATCCCGTGCATTCATTAAAACGAACCTGGACCGGTGGAATAGGAATCTCGTATTTATCCTTTGCTACAGGTTCAATGCAGTCTACAGGACAAAAGGGTACACAGGCCTGACAACCTGTACAGTTGTCTTCATCAACAACGGCCATCAATTTAGGTCGCTTTGTTTTCTCTCGTGGGATGTCCGGCAACTCTGGTATCCCCTTTAGATGATTATGAACTTTTCTCAACTTTTCTCAACAAACAATAAGTAAAAATTTACAAGTATCTAAAGCAATAGAAAGAGTATTTTATTCTAAAATATACTTTTCTATTACCCAGCCAACGCAAAAACACAAAACCCCGGCGAATAACAATTTTGGATCCATCAAGGCAGGAAATTTGACGATAAAACCCACACCGATCATGAATATACCCAAAAGCTCAAGCCCTTTAGCGGCATAATACATTAATCCGTCTCGGGCTCCAATTCTGAAATAATGGCTACCTGCTCTTTAAAAGAATTGTTTTTAACCACAAGTGTCCAGATATGATGAAAAAAAGCCAATAGAAACAGCGGACCATGAAGCCAAGCGAATGATGTTTGGGTGTCGACTGCGCCACCCAAGATGAAAACTGTGCAAACAAGAAAAATCGTTAGCATCAATTGGGGAAATAATTTCCTTTTCAGT
>CAYNPR010000304.1:0-2038 GCA_964399115.1 uncultured bacterium
ACGAATTGGATAAGTATCTTATAGGAAGGTATACGGAACAGAAATTTGAACCCACAATCGTTCAAACTGAAAACCATCCCTATATCCATTACAACAAAGCCGGTCTCATGATGTATACCCTTTCGGATTTTATTGGGAAAGACATATTAAACAATGCTCTGGGAAGATTTATAGAAAGATTCAGGTACCAATCCGATCCTTACACCAATATTGGTGAATTTGTAAACACAATCCGTGAAGACACTCCGGAAGATCTGCAGTATCTGCTCACAGACACATTTGAGAAGATCACTCTTTATGAAAATAAGGCGAAGGAAGCATCCGCAGTTGAGAATGAGGATGGAACTTTCACAGTCACCATGAAAGTAGAAGCGAAGAAAGTCTATCCCGACAGTTTGGGAAATCAAACCAATGCCAAACTCAACGACTGGCTGGAGATCGGTGTTTTGGGTGAAACGCTGGTGAATGGAGACATGGAAGAAATTCCGATCTATCTGGAAAAAGTGTTAATTACAGATTCGTTAACAACCTTTAAAGTTGAAGTAGATCAAAAACCAATCAAAGCAGGGATTGACCCCATGCACAAATTTGTGGATCGTGATTCGGATGATAACCTGGTACGGGTAATAATTGAAGACGGAAAAAATCACAATAATATTTAACTTAATTCAAATTCCATTGCTACCATTACAATTTCTATTTAATCCCGATAATAAATTCTTAAGGTATCAAAAAATGAAAAAACGAATAATCCCATTTTTACTCCTAACCTTTGTTCTATCTGAAAAAGATTATTTTCAGCAACACGTTGCATATGATATCAATGTAGAATTGAATGATCAGGCGCATACCCTTTCCGCCTACGAAAAGATCATCTATACCAACAATTCACCGGACACGTTGAATTTTATCTGGTTCCACCTATGGCCCAATGCCTACAAGAATGATTCCAGTGCATTGGCGCATCAATTCCTGCGCCTGGGCAGCACACGGTTTAAGTATACAAAGGAAAAAGACCGTGGTTATATCGACAGCCTGGATTTTTCCATAGATGGTGTTAATGCGAAATGGGACTATCACCTTGAGTGGATCGACGTTGCAAAAGTGACCTTGCCAAAGCCCTTGCCGCCAATGGGTACCGTCACCATTGAGACACCATTTTTTGTAAAACTACCAAAAGTAATCTCACGTCTTGGACATACGGGAAAGCATTACGAAATAACCCAGTGGTATCCCAAACCGGCCGTATACGATAAGGACGGCTGGCATCCCATGCCATACTTGAACATGGGCGAGTTTTACAGTGAGTTTGGTTCATTCGACGTGAAAATAACCTTACCCAGGAATTATCGGATAATGGCTACCGGTGACCTGGTGGAAGGTGAGGGGGAATTAGCCTGGTTGGATTCCTTAGCTAAGGTAGGTGATTCCTTAAACACGTTGGACGATAAGGGATTCAAGGAAGCGATAAAAAAATTGCGGAAAGAAAGTAAAAAGGCAAAAAAGAAAAAGAAAGATACGGATGCGGAATCTGAAGATTCAGTTGTCGTGAAAACGGTACGTTTCAGACAGGATAGAGTACATGATTTTGCCTGGTTTGCCGATCCCAACTGGATCGTGCAAAAAGGTAAACTTTGGCTGGAAGATTCTACAAGGCAGGTCACTTTATGGAGTATGTACCTACCTAAAAATGCCAAGCTTTGGAAATCCTCGGTCGAGTATTTACACGATGCAGGATATTGGTACAGCAGATTCTATGGCGATTATCCTTATAATCATATCACAGCCGTTGATGGTGACATGTCCGCCGGCGGAGGTATGGAATATCCGAATATTACGGTTATTTCCAGATCTGGATCAGAAGGTCTCCTGGAATATGTTATTATGCATGAAGTAGGGCATAATTGGTTTTACGGTATATTGGGAAATAATGAGCGCGACCATACCTGGATGGATGAGGGTTTAAATGAATACACGAACATCCGGTATTGGGAAAAAAAGTATACGGATAGAAACAATCAATTTCTTTTGCAAGATT
>CAYNPR010000305.1:0-2034 GCA_964399115.1 uncultured bacterium
CAAATTCATAGAGTACCGTTTTTTCCGGTTTTAGGTTTGCGTTCCCAACAGTGGGGGAGATATTGGCTCCGAAAATACTTGTCTTATAGAGTCGCCGTAGTGTTGGGACCTGATAAAAATGTCCATAACTAAAATGGAGAATCCCCTCATCAGTTATGGGAAACGAGACCCCCAGCCTTGGCGACACCATTGACTTTTTACTGGCCTGTTTCCTTTCTCCTTCAGGATTCAGAAGGTCTGAAATATAATCATCATCGGGATCAAAGAAATCATATCGAACTCCCACATTAACGATCATATCAGGGTACTCAATTTTATCCTGAATATAGGAAGAAGCGAACAGTGCCTGTTTATTATAATAGTTGTGACTTGGTGATTCGTTTGCCGGAGGCACGGTTGGCTGGGGATATTCATAACCATCATACAGTACAGTAAAATTGTCTTCCTCAAGATTATCTATCCGGGCACTGGCACCAACTTTTACCTCGTGTTTACTGGTGATCTGACTTGTGAGATCAATCTTCCCACCTTTCGAGTTAGATTCCCTTGAGTAATGACCCATTTGGGTCCCTCCAAATACAAAGGTTGTCGATGGTGGAGAGCCCAGGATCCAATTTGTAGATACATATCGTTCATCATAAGGATCTTCGTACAAATACTGCTTGAAGTCTGTGGTCGCACAAAAGACATTTGCTTCATAATAGGACCGGGCAAATGCCTGGGTTAATCTCAGTGAATAATTATAGTTTTGGGTATAATGATTATATGTACCGTCCGGATTATATTTATAAGCATGAGTGTATGATTTCCAATCCCTGCCGTCATGGAGCAATTGCGCAGACAGTTTTACTTTTGGTGAGAATCGGTATGTCAGTTTGGACAGCATATTCAGACGTTTTGATGGATTCATGGGCACGTATTTATTATTGCCACCAAGCTCTATCACCCAATAATCTGAGACTCGAAAATCCGCAAAATCATCTGGATTATGTTCTCTCTGTCCATACAGATATCCTTTATTGTTACTGTATTTACCGCTTATATTAAATGTAAATTTATTTCCCCTTGAGAGCAAGGGTACCGGACCATTCAGGGACCCTTCTAAAACTTTATTTGACAAATAATTCACATCATCAATATTCATGAATATGTCTGTGGCACCAGAAAAATAATCACCGGAATACGTCGATAAACTTCCATGGTAATCTGAACCACCTTCCTTAATCTGGAGATTCACGATTCCGCTCATGGCGTTACCGTATTCTGCATTAAACGCACCACTAATAACTTTCATTTCTTCCATAGCCTTATTTGAGATATTTACTGCAAGGCTGTTTGTGAAAAACGGGTTGGCCACGGATACGCCATCTATGTAGTATCCCACTTCATTTGATCGCCCACCACGAATATGCAGTTCACCACCCGCACCCTGGTTTACCCCGGCCTGTGTTGCCAGTACGCCTAAAAATGATTCCACCGGCATGTCTTTAATATCGTCATAGGTGCGGATTTTTTGAGAAGCGGTCAAATCTTTTTGAACCAGTGGTCGTTCTGCCACCACTGTCACTATATCTCCTTTAATAACTTCTTGTTTCAAAATAAAATCCTGACGAGTGGTCATATCAGTGTTTACATTCAGGGACTGCACAAGGTGTGTAGCATACCCTATATACGTAGCCCGGAGAGTGTAACTGCCCGGAGAAACATTCAGGATCACGTATTCTCCATTCACGTCAGTTGCTGCACCAAGGGATACTTCTTCAACAAAAATATTTACACCGGGAAGAGGTTCACCCGTTTCCATGCTGGTTATACGACCAGTAATCTTTCCACCTGAAGCAATAAGGTAAGAAATAGAGAACAGAACCAAGAGTAGTTGACGCTTTTGGGTCATTAATATAATCTTTTTGCTTTTTCTACAATAATGAGTTGCGAGTTTACCGCTAATAGTATAAAGGAAAAAAATAAATATAAATACCCAAAAGAAATATTCTTAATTTCCTTCCCCAATAAATTAGTATGTACAACTTAACC
>CAYNPR010000306.1:0-2030 GCA_964399115.1 uncultured bacterium
GAAGGTTTTATGAACTCAGGCTGGTTTGAATGGTCTGATGAACTGCAGATTTCGATCATGGATTCACTCCTAACTACGTGGGCGGATACTAGCCATCCACTTCACGATGAAGTGGTTCACTATGCTGACACGTTATTTTATGATCCCATAGTAGATGGCAATGGCGATTCGGTTGGTGTATACTACTGGTATGCAACTCCAGGATGGATGCTAGCGTATAGTTTTGACATAGCTACAGATGAAGACGGTGGATGCCACGTCGTCTTTCCATTTCTCTATAACATATGTCCAGATTACGAAGGCGGATGCGGCGACAGTGATGGGGATGGTTTCGCAGATACCACATATATCGCATGGGGTCTATCGGGTGAAGGATTCCTTCATCTGTATAACCCTGATCCAACGGAAGATCCAAACAACTGGACAGCGAGCCACGTTTCAGATATGTCGGACACTTATTCTGCGACCTTTTTTGGCAGCCCCATACAACATCTTTTTTCGGATGGTGATGACTGGTGGGGGGGCATGCAATACTTTTTTCCACAAATATCAATGGGGCCGGAAGGGACGATTTGGTTTGCTTCATCGCAAGTATCTGATGTTGACACTGTCACCAACTATCCGACGGATATTGATGTTTTCATGAGGAAATCCGAGGATAACGGCGTAACCTGGCTTGAAGAACATAACGTAACAGATACACCGATGGAAGTCGGCACTGGTGGTGTGACCAATTATTACCTGGAGTGCGGGCTCCACATTGCCCACAAAGCGCAGGAAGATGAGGTTGGAGTATTTTTCCAGGTTGCTGATATGAATCACGTAACGCTCGACCCGCCAACAGGCTATGAAGATTATTTGCAGCGCGTCTATGTGGGTGTCTACACCAATGATGGAGAAGGCATGGTTGGTTTAGTTGAAGAAAATTTGACCCCGACAAAATTTACGCTGGAGCAGAATTATCCGAATCCCTTCAATCCCATCACACGCATTCAATATGACGTTGACGTAGCGGGCAAAGTTGAATTGGATTTATTCGATATCCGCGGTGCTAAAGTACGAACTCTTATGAACGATGACCAACCTGCTGGATCCCATGAGTTCGTTTTGGATGGTTCACAACTTTCCAGTGGGGTCTATTTCTATAGCATGACGGTGAACGGGATAACCAAAACCCGCAAGCTGGTGCTGATGAAATAGGTTTGGCAGACAGCGAATTTTATGAAATAAAGTGGGACATTGCGTGAGGGCAATGTCCCACTTTATCGTTTTATACTAAAACAATAAGGAGAATGCGATGCGTTCAATATTTTCGGTATTAACCATAGTAGGTCTTTTGATCGCAAAAGACGTTAATTACAAGATTCAAAACCTAACGGCAGATTCACCAAACCTGGTCTCCGTATACGGCATAACTCAGGATCAACAGGATCTGGGTTCTGCACGATCATCCAGGGATGATACAACCACAGTCTGGCTGGATGATTTTGAAGGAGACGAAACTTGGGAAGCGGCTCCGGAATGGGAATTAACTGAAGAATCCAGTTACAGCCCGACGCATAGTTATCACATGGACGACGACAATTATGACGTTGTTTCCAGTATCATATCGCCGCTTCTTTCCATTGATGAACTGGGTGGTGCAAATGAAATGCTGAAAATGAATTTCGCCCTTTGGTGTGATTTCCCGGATTTTGACGGTGATGGCGACAACTACCTGGAAGATTATTATTGGGTTGATATTGCGAACGTGAGCGACGTTCCCGTTTATTTCCATGAGACGTCATCGGACGCCTATGAAGGACAGAGTTGGTGGTGTGCGGATCCGGGAGTGGGCGGTTACCTGGACGCTTGGGTACAAATGCTGCAGTCCCCGACAATTACTCTCCCTGCAATGGATCCTTCAATGTCCGTAATGATGAAATGGGGTATTGAAGATCCTGCCGGTGCAACCGTGGGTGGCACCTGTACCGATGGTTGGGATGCGGCAAACGTACGTATTTCCAATGATGGTGGAAGTACGTGGAATT
>CAYNPR010000307.1:0-2002 GCA_964399115.1 uncultured bacterium
AGCAGAACTGGCGATCCGCCAGACAAAGCTACCGCATCGGCGTGCTGACGACCCAACAACCCAGAAGCTCCGGTAATGATTACAACTTTCCCTTTAAGGGAAAAAAGATCTTTGTTCATAAACTTACTGTCTGACCTCCATCCACCCTCAGGATAGTACCCGTGATGAAGGAAGCCCTCTCAGAACATAAAAAGGCTACCGCATCAGCTATTTCTTCCGGTTTACCAAAACGCTGCATGGGAACAATACTTTTGATCATAGCCTTAACTGTTTTTTTATCCTTTTCCATATTTTCATCCCAACTTCCACCGGGGAAATAGACATTACCCGGGGCTATTACATTTACTCGGACATCCGGCGATGCTTTGCGGGACAGGTTCTTGGCAAAGGCATTCAACGCCGCTTTGGAGGTGGAATAATCCACCGGCGCCCCCATTGCTTCAACGCCAGTTATGGATGAAATAAACAATAGACATCCTTTTGATTTTTGCAATAGCGGTAGGAAAACACGTGAGGTAAGCAGAGCAGATTCAAAGTTGACCTTCCATATTTTTTCCCATTGATCCAATTCAGGGATTGGATCAAGGACACTGCGTCCGTCGCCTACATTTGCTACCACCCCGTCAAGACCATCCCATGCTATTTCAATATTTTCCTTAAGTGCAAGTAAATCTGAAAATGAAGTGCAGTCCGCGGAAAAATGAAGTATATTTTCTGCACTAAATTTGGTTTCCAGCTCTTCTGCTACAGAATCCAAATCTTCTTCTCCCCGGGCAGTGATTGCTACCCGGGCACCTTCTTCCAACAGGCAAAACGCAATGGACTCTCCAATACCTCGGCTGGCACCGGTTACCAAAAATCTTTTGTTGTTTAATCCAAGATTCATTTTGGTTTTATCCCGCTACCAATGAGCATCAACTCCCTGGACCACCTGAGAAATGTATTGGACGTTCTAACCGGAATAAAGGGTGCAATCAACGCGCAGAAACAATTGAGCACGGAAAACTTCCATACAACGGGTAATTGCCGAAATTTGATTACTTGTACATTTTCGTAATCACACATTTTGTGTATGTCGTGCAGAGATACCTTAGTGAAAGGTGTCCTGTGGGTATAATCATCAAAATAAATTTTATAATTGGATTCCCAATCCGGTACAAGAGTAATAATAATTCCGCCGGGCTTTAAAATTCTTTTTACTTCCTTCAGGTAATGATCCGGTTTCCAGAAATGCTCCAGTAAAGATTTGCTGTAAACCACATCAAAAAAATTATCGCCATAAGGCAGGGATTCATTCTCAATATCCGTCTGTTTTACTTCAGTGCCTCCCAGGTCTTCCCCAGCCTGGGGGGAAAGGTCACAGGCGTAAACATCCATACCCATTTTTCTAAAACCATTCAGGAATTCACCCCTGCCGCAACCAGGTTCCAATATTTTTTGACCCTTTTGCATTCCGAACTTATTGAAAAGGTAGCCGGCCAGTTTATCGGGGTAATCAGTTTTTGGTTTATTGTTTTCGCTGTAAACAACTTCAATATAATCTGACATTACATTTCTTCCACCACTTCCATGAGCACGCCTTCCGGGTCGTGGCAGTAAGCAACACGCACCTCACCATCGGGCGAAGTAGATGGGACATTGCCTGTTGATCCGCCGCTCTCCCGGATATACTTCATGGCTTCATCTAAATTTTCTACAGTTATGGCAATATGAGAACAACCCAGCTGATTGGATGGCTGTTTACTAATTTTTTTATCCATTGGATGAGAATGATACTGCAACAGTTCAAGCAGACCACCGCAGGGTGATTTTAGTTTTGTTATTTCAACTTTTGCGTCTTTCAATCCCACCACCTTGTCAATGTTTGGCCCGTTTTCTACTTCCCGTTTCCGGATGGAAAAACCCAAGCCTTCATAAAATTGAGCAGCTTTGTCAAGATCACGTACCACAATACCGGTATGTCTGATGTTCCTGATCATGATGCGGCAATAACATCCTCAAT
>CAYNPR010000308.1:0-1993 GCA_964399115.1 uncultured bacterium
ATACTGGGGCACGGCCTGCATCCCTGTAGATACTATGACAAAATCCAGAAAGGACCTTTTTAAAGAGAATAGATAAGATCCGTTATCCGCCAGCGGCCCTTCCACATTTGCACCAAAACCAGCCATATTCATTTTGACTTCTCCCAAGTGCTTCTCCCGATTCCCGGATCTTAACGTAACGTCCATCACTGAAGAAAGCTTTTCGCCATACCGTGCCGGAAAAGCGCCGGCATAAAAATCAATCCGTTCAATAAAATCCGTATCCACCATAGTTACCGGCCCCCCGCCTTTGCCCTGTTCAGGATAGTGGTTGGGGTAAGGGATCTCCAGATAATCCATGACAAACAAATTTTCTCCTGGTGCCCCACCTCGAACGATGATTTCATTGTATTGGTCCGATCCGGACACTACGGATGGTAAGGCCTGCATCATGGCCATGATATCGTAGGCACCTACGGGGTCAGAGCGGATTTCTTCGATGTCTACCGTCCGGCTACTGGTGATGGCATCCCGTGTTTGTTCAAAATATTTTGCCGTAACAGTCACACTTTCGCTTTTTAATATGGTGGGATGCAGGTCAAAATTGGTGGTGGTGGTCCGCTGGGGGACGACATGCACATTGGGCCGCGTCACTGCTTCGTAACCGATCATGGATACATGAACGTTGTAGCTGCCTACGGGTATGTTGTCTACCCTGAAATTGCCATCCATATCGGTAGCGGCGCCCATCTCCGTTCCGCGAATGATAACATTGACCCCGATCAACGGCTGGTGGGTGGATGCATCCTGTATATGACCAGATAGGGTTCCTTTGGCTCCAAATAAATATCCCACACCAATCGTGATGAAAAATAATTTTTTCATTCTTTATCCTTCCATCAATCTTTTATGAATTTTTTATACTTTAAAAGGATATATGGATTCGAAATAAAAAAAGCCCAGATTTGTTGGTGGGCTTTTACGAAAATTAACGAACAATAATTCTATTGTTTTAAGCGATAAGTGCATCCTTCCATGGTTTTAATAAATTTATCCACTTGGCTTTGCGTGTGAAACAACTCATCCATTGGAACAAAAATATCGCTGGGATATTCATTTTCGTCGTAATCTCGAAGGAAATTTGATTCCATTTTTAAGATCATATCCCGTATAACCATGGGGGGAATTTCTTTACTGCGCATGAAATTGATCTGAAGGTTCAGTTGACCGGTTGACGTCATATGAAACAACGGCAATGGACCAATGTCGGTTTCACAGCGGTAGGTCAACGTGCCGTGATCCGCTCCACGCCCCCAGGACACGTCATCAGCATATTTTTCGGAAAAATCAATAATCGAAACACCAATCTTTGCAATTTCGCGGTTGCAATTACCTCGGAGGTGTTCTATGAAGGATTCCTTATTCCAATTGGACATATACGTATTTTATCTCAAAAATGGTATTTTGTATCAAAAAGGCGAGGCTGAATTTACAACACTAATTTGCCGTGCACATAGTTTTACCTGCCAATTGTAATATTTGGTATGGTCAGCATTAGTCGTATTCTGTTCCTGAACCAATCGAGATCCTTTGGTATTGTGGAATCAACCTCCCAACTCTGGTAAAGTGGAATTATAATCGGTCCAAGTACGATTCCGGCGGCCGCATATTGCGATGATTCAAAACCGGGACTGCCGGTTGCATCAAGGAAAACGTTCAAAGGGATATACGGTAAAGTTTGATCAATTTTGATTCGCCAAAACATTTTATCTGTGGAAAGGGTTGGGTCTTCAACTACAATCCCCCTCATGCCGGAACCATGATAGGTATTATGAAGCACTTTGAAATCGCTGCTGGTCCCCCCCATTCTGTCAATCACCAGTTGCTCAAAGTCGGGGTCTACAGTTCCGCTCAAGTAATAACGGTATTGCAGGGGGATATTATCAGAAAGGAAAAAGGATCCAACTCCGGCAAATAATGACGTTTTGATCTTTTTTGACGCCCTGTAGGTAAA
>CAYNPR010000309.1:0-1991 GCA_964399115.1 uncultured bacterium
ATGGAGGTGCACCCCTATTGGGTTTTGACAAGATGGTCATTATTGCCCATGGCCACTCAAGCGGAAAAGCAATCTCGAATGCCATAAAAGTGGCAGGGAAGTGTGTTCGAGATGACATTTGCGGAAAAATAGAGAAACAGATCCATGAATTTGAAAGTTTAACTGGGCTGGAATATGAGCGCATAGGGCGAGAGTAATGAGGACATTCGAATAAAAAGGGCCTTCTGAGTCACCTTCCCAGTGGCTGAATTCATATTGGTCCAATCACAAATTGCGTTAAAATAATCTTCAAATTGAAACTTTCCTTTTCTAAGAAACGGGTATAGGTTCTAAGTTCGTTAGCTTTTTTTGTATAAAATATGGAGTTTATATGTCAGTGAATGTACAGGAATTCACGGATGAAAATTTTGAATCAGACGTCGTTCAATCCGATATACCCGTCCTGATTGATTTCTGGGCAACCTGGTGCGGACCTTGTAAGATAATTGCTCCCGTCATTGAAGAGATTGCAAGTGATTATGATGGGAAAGTAAAAGTAGGAAAGGTCAATGTAGACGAAAACGAAGGGACTGCAATGCATTATGGCATAAGAAGCATACCTACATTGTTGGTCATGAAAGATGGCCAAATCATAAACCAAAAGGTTGGCGCAATTCACAAAGCTGAAATCGCCACCATGTTGGATGAAGTTTTATAAACCAATTTTAAACCAAAGAAAAAAAGGAATTGAAGCGGAAAGTTATTATCATCGGCTCTGGTCCGGCAGGACTCACCGCCGCCATTTATGCGGCTCGAGCCAAACTGGAACCCCTCGTTTTTGAGGGATTGCAACCTGGTGGGCAACTTACCATTACAACGGACGTTGAAAATTACCCAGGTTTTCCGGATGGTATTCTTGGGCCGGAAATGATGGACGAATTTAGAAAACAGGCGCAGAAGTTTGGCGCAGAATGCCTGTTCAAGATAGTTGACAGGGTTGATTTTTCCGAATATCCATTCAAACTCTGGGTCGCTGAAGATGAATATTCCGCAGAAGCGATAATTGTTTCAACAGGTGCAACAGCGAGGCTCTTAGGTCTCGAATCCGAATCCCAACTCATGGGATATGGAGTTTCCGCTTGTGCGACTTGTGATGGATTCTTTTACAAAGAAAAGAAGGTCTTGGTGGTTGGCGGTGGAGATACCGCCATGGAAGAAGCCACCTTTTTAACTAAGTTTGCTTCGGAAGTTGTCGTCATTCATCGCAGAGATGAATTGCGTGCATCGAAAATCATGGCGGACAGGGTATTGGAACATCCAAAAATCTCCATTGAGTGGAACAGTACCGTAGAAAATATTCTCGGAGATAAATCTTTGGGTGTAACCGCTGCTGTTTTAAAGAACACCATTACTGGAGAGACACGAGAGATCGATTGCGACGGTATTTTTATGGCCATAGGCCATAATCCAAATACTCAACTTTTCGAAGATTATCTGGAATTGAACGATGTCGGTTACGTTATCACGAAACCGGATTCAACTTCTACCAATATCGAAGGTGTTTTTGCCTGTGGGGATGTCCAGGATGACGTTTATCGGCAAGCTGTGACGGCAGCCGGTACTGGCTGTATGGCCGCCATCGATGCGGAACGCTGGTTGGAGAGACAACGTAAATAATCGCTTTCCATTTCCTTTTTTTCCAATGAGCGATTGCTCGTGAAGGGAAAGAAAATGGCACAAACAAAAAGACTGATTTTTGAGGTCCAGGATCTTGAGAAATCTTATGGATCCTATCTTGCTTTAAAAATCGCGAAATTAGATATTCACCCCGGTACGATTTACGGTATCGTTGGAACGGTAGGTAGCGGTAAATCAACTCTCCTAAACCTTCTCGCTGGTTTCGACAAGCAATCATCGGGTAGCATTCATTACGATGGTGAGCCTTTCGACACAAATTGGCGCGGAAAGATTGTTCAAAACGAAGAAATATATTATTCTGTTAATCCTGGTTT
>CAYNPR010000310.1:0-1991 GCA_964399115.1 uncultured bacterium
TAAGTTCCATGTTCTGGAATGCGGCGGGCCTTGCAAACGTGCAAAGATTAGAAACCATATTCGTCAACTACGACTGGTTGGCTGGAGTTGGTTTTCAGTATCTTGGATTTGCTCTTCCAATACGGCGTGTTGGCGTTCTTGGATTTAGCGTAACAAGTTTGACTGTACCGGACGACAAGGTTCGAACGGTTACCGAACCGGAAGGAACGGGTGAATATTGGGGCGCCCATGATTTGGCGACCAATCTGTCCTTTGCAAGAAAACTATCGGACAAATTCAGTATTGGTGGAAATATCAAATTTATACAGCAAACAATCTGGCATTCCCATGCCAACACCTTTGCATTGGATTTGGGAGCATTATTCATTACTCCGTTCAAGGGAATCCGTCTTGGGGCCAGTCTGGCAAACTACGGTGGCGAATTGCGTATGATGGGCAGAGACCAGAAGCTGAGCGTAGACCCGGATCCCATTAACCAGGGGAACGTCGAATTTATAAACTCGCTTTATGAAACCAATGCTTTTAAACTTCCATTGATGTTTCGTGTTGGTCTCTCGGGTGAGCTTGTAAGTACAAAAACGATTCGGTTAACCTATGGAGTTGATGCGCTCCATCCGAATGATAACACGGAAGCGATAAATGTAGGTTTGGAGTTTGCTGTAGGAGAAACGTTCTTTTTACGAGGTGGGCACGCAAACTTATTTAGGAAAAATACAGAAGAGAGATTGACGCTTGGTGGGGGCTTACGTTATCGTCTCTGGAGAACTCAGTCTATCTTAAAAATTGATTATTCCTATGTTGATTTTGGACGATTGAAATATGTCAATAGAGTGTCAATAGGTATTATTATTTGATATTTCTTCTGAAAATTTTATATTATCTGATTATTTTCCAATAATCTTTCAATAGATCTTCGATTGCGGAATAGTTCCGTTTTTTAGTGCTATATAAAGTTCATTACTTCCCCATAAACGATTTAAGTGATTTTCCCGAAATTCGAATTTTTTCGGAGCCGTGTTGAATAAAGCAAATAAAGTCATAACGCCAGTATCTACACTTCTATACTCATTTCGATCTATTATACTGACCTCAACACCACTGCATTTTTGGTTCTCAAATTTTGGATTGACAGCTTTCCCGGGAATCGGGACAGGAGTAAAGGAAACTGGGACAAAAACAACTCCCGGTAAATTGAATTTGTTCAATGTTTGAGAGAGATTCTGTCCATCGATCCAGGGTGCTCCAATCCATTTAAATGGATTGGGAGTGCCCCGACCCTCACTAATGTTTGTACCCTCTATCAAACACATCCCGGGATAAATGATTGCCGTTTCAAGATCCGGTATATTCGGTGATGGACTTACCCAGGGCAGGTCAGTTTCGTCAAACCACAAGTGATGATCCCAGCCCTCCGATGGAATTACAGTCAAATCTGGAACCTTAGGGATCCAATTCTGTTTGATGATCTTTTTTGCAAGGTCTCCTACCGTGCCGCCATACCTTATTGAAATTGGATAGTATCCAACAAAGGATTGGAATTCTAAATTCAAGACCGGACCTTCAATAATGTCACCCCGGATCGGATTTGGCCTATCCAAAACAAGGACAGGAATATCTAATTCTCCCGCTACTTCCATGACCAGACCTAATGTTGTTATATAGGTATAGAAACGTGTTCCAATATCTTGGATGTCATAAATGATCAAATTAATTCCGGATAACATTTCAGCGGTTGGTTTTCGCATGCTGCCATAAAGACTGATCACTTTTGGTAATCCAGAATCTTTTTCCGTGTAGGATACTTTTTCTCCAGCGCCAGCTTCGCCGAATAACCCATGTTCGGGGGAAAAAATCACTTTTAAATCAACATCCTTCATATATACGAGATGCTTATAATTTGGCATTCCCAGTTTGTCAATACCGGTATGGTTGGTGACCAATGCGACCGATTTTCCTTGTATCAAGTCCATCTTTTTATCAAGAAGAACATC
>CAYNPR010000311.1:0-1982 GCA_964399115.1 uncultured bacterium
ACCCATCGGATGATCCAGACCCTGATGGAACATTCCCCGATATGGGGGCCTATACATTTGACATGTATAATGATGGGGCTATACGGACAGGTTTAGTCTCTATTAATGAGCTTATGGTTCATCCCCTTGTATCAGGCAACGAAAATGACTATGAATATTTTGAAATTTACAACCCCTCCGCAGAATCCATCTGGCTGTATGAATGGTCTTTAAATATGGATGCGGGTAGTGCACATGTCATTGATGATATTAACCTGATTATACACCCTGAAGATTATATTGTATTTGCACGTTCAGGTTCAACAGACAATGGAGGTTTTATTCCCGATTATCTTTATACAGGGATGCCTCCTTTCGATAATCTAATAGAGAATGATAGTTCCACCTTGACAATATCTGATAATAGCGGAACAATGAGTGATATGGTCACATATGGCAGTGAGTATGGATTCCCAGGCATTGTGCCCCAAAAGTCCCTTGAGCTTCTTCTCCCTAATTTTAGTAATGATGATGGAAATAACTGGAGCCATTCTGTCGACCCTTACGGTGATTCCGGTCAATATGGTACGCCTGGAACGGAGAATAGCACGATTTCTAATAGTCCAACAGCAGATGCCATGGGACCATACACAGATACGGACCAGGATGGGGATGGAAAGGAAAGCATTACACTGGATGGAGGAGATTCTTATGATATGCCCGGTGGTTCCATAGTTGAATGGAAGTGGATATTGGACAATGAGACTGTATTTATAGGTACAGTTGATGTTGCAGAAATAGAGGTTGACGTTGGAGACCATGAACTGGTTCTTACAGTCATTGATAATGACAATATGTGGGATACGGATACCACCAGTATCACGGTGTTTCCGCGTCTTCCTATGATTGTTATCAATGAACTTATGCTCGATACAGATGAAAGTATCAGTGATTCTATTGCTGAATATATTGAATTTTTCAACCTGGATGATGATTCCGTTGACATAGGTGGATGGACACTGCAGAGTAACTCAGGTACATATATGTTTCCTATCGAAGATACTCTTGAGATACCTGCAAAATCTCATTTTCTCCTTGCACTTTCAAATCAGTGGTCTTGGGATGAGGATATTATTGTGGATCATGTTTACACGGGTATTCTACTAGACGATACAAGTGACGAGCTGACCTTAAAAACAGCCATTGGTCAGACCGTGGATGTTGTATCCTATAATGGACAATGGGATGCAGTAATTGCAAGTGGAAGTGGATATTCCATCGAGCTTATTGATCCGCTTCTTCCAAATAATGAGGCATTGAACTGGGCGGTATCAAATAGTCCATTTGGTAATCTTGGTTTTCAGGGTACTCCCGGTAGCTCCAATAGCCATGTCTCTGATTATGGAGATCCATTTTTAAATGAATATGCACTGGAATTTGATGGGTTGAATGATTATGTGAATATTGGTTCATCTGATGATATGGATATTCAGGATGCAATTACGATTTCTGCATGGATACAGACATCAGATGTATCCAAAGGGGCAATAGTAAGTAACTATGAATATTATCCTTCAGAAGGAATTGAAAACATAGGTTGGTATTTAGCTAAACATGATTCAGGAGTTTTTAAATTTTATTTATCTAGTGATGGAACGGAAGTCAATAGAACTATTTTGGATGGCCAGACAATTTATCAGACGGGCATATGGTATCATATAGCAGCTACATTTGATGGGTCTTTAATGAAATTATATATTAATGGGAATGAAGATGGCAGTATCGAGCATTCAGATGGAATTTATGAAACAGAGGATTTAGATGTATTTATTGGGGTACAATCAGGGTTTGAGCATCTTGGTATTGAGTATGATGGATTTGAGGGTATTATCGATGAAGTGACTCTATGGAACCGTGCTCTTTCGCCGGAAGAAATTAGTCAAAAACTTATTGTGAAGGAACAAATTATTCCTGCCAATGAAGAGGGGCTTATAGGTTACTGG
>CAYNPR010000312.1:0-1964 GCA_964399115.1 uncultured bacterium
CCATTTCTTCCCGGTAGCTGGTCTGCAGGTAATACAGCGTGTGGTGGTCTGTTGTAGAAATATCAGCAAGATCCGTCAGGGGAATTGTATCCACCGTGGCTGGATTCCCGTCGTCCTCAATATAAACCTTGGCCCCCACCAGCAAGCCGATCCCATCAGTCATTTTTAAACCATTGGGATTGTTAGGCCATCTAGAGACATTTTCCTTTTCCCAGTCAGAAAGCTCCGTTGTATTGCGAAAATAAATAAAAACACGGTTCCCAGTCATATAGCCTTCCCTCTCAGCAGCAATATCCCCGGCAGGGTCTTCCGGGCCTGCATATGGTTTCCCTTGCCCCAAAAGCAGGCAAAAGACAGTTAGAAAAAGTAGAACAATCGTGGTCAAAATACGTATAGTCACTATAAGTTAATTCCCAGTGCAAGTTTTACTGCCCGAGGTGTGGAATACATAGATGGATTGTGTATACGGTCTTCATAATTGTTAAAATCGCTGCGATGGCCCGCCAGGTCTGTTTCCCGGATTACAGCAGTGTAAGCGCGTCCGGTCCCGCTATCAACCCAATTCTCATTCAGGCGATCCAGGAGATTATAAATGGTCAGGTCTATTTTGCAATGGAGCCGTCCCATGAGTTTGAAATTGTAGTACAGTGTAGCATCCACAGTTGCCGTTGCCGGCTTGTACGCATTGTTTGGATAAAGGTTAATTCTGGAGAGTATACTTTCACTCTGAGGCGAGAAGGTGTACGGGGTGCCGGAATTGTAATAAGCTGTAACTGTACCGCCATAATTTTTCATAGAGAACATCACCGTACCATTGAGCGTATGCCGCTGATCCCAGCTCATGGGAATGAGGCGGTTCACCGGGTCCATGCTGTTGCCGGCACGATCAAAGGTTTGTGTTGGTGAATCAGCATTGCCCCGTGTATACTGTAGCGTATAATTCACCGTTCCCTTAAAGGACCCATAGCCCAGATCGAGTTTGACTTCCAGCCCACGGGCATTGCCATAGTCCTTGTTACTGTAAAGACCATATTCAATCTGGTTATAGGTAGAGATGATCTTAGTACTGAGAAGATTGTAAATGTCCCTGTAAAAGATAGCCACATCCAGGCTCACACCGCGGGTTAGTTCCTGCCATAATCCAAGTTCGTAGGTGATTGTTTTTTCTGGTTTAAGAAGAACATTGCCCATAGTAGTTCCATAATCATTAGGACTTACCAAAAAGCTGTGATTCTGGTACATGGCGTACAGGGGAGGCATCTGGAAAAAATGTCCGTAACTAAAGTGCAGAACAGCTTGGTTGCCCAGCTGGTAGGCAAAGCCGATCCGAGGACTAACTTGGTCAATAACCGGTGCCTGGGGGTAGGTTGACATCAAGGTATCCCCAATCTCGTCAATCCACACTTCTGCTTCATTTGAATCAACAATTTCGTTATCATTTACGTCTACCCAATCCCATATCCCATTATCATTTGAGTCTGTCCACTCTTCCCCTTCATTCCACATTCCATTGCCAGATGATCCATAAAAGAGCAATTGATTTGCAGGGTTCCTGCGATCAGATGGGTAAACACTGGCGGGATCAAAATAATCATATCTGACTCCAAAATTGATCACCATATCGTCAAATTCCATTTTATCCTGGAAGTAGGCAGCGGCCTCCTGAGGCTTAACCTTATAAATGTCAGCGTAAACGGTAGAATCCCCGAATACTATGGGCTCATATGTGAGTGGATCTTCAACATCCTGACCATCAAACTTATTTCGAATCTGCCGCCATTGATTATCAATATCATGAGCAATAGTTAATATACCCAGTTTAAAACTATGACTATGGTTCGCTTGCCATGTCAAATCAAATTTATAGGTTTCATCGATCATAGTGCGCTCGGTATGATCTTTTTGTTGGCCCCCTGTAAAAAACCCAGATCCATAATTATTTAAGTGAAAATCGTGTATATAAT
>CAYNPR010000313.1:0-1949 GCA_964399115.1 uncultured bacterium
TTACTTGAATCAGTCAAATCACCATAATGGAGAAACATTCGTTTATCCAGTATCTCAGGATCTTTATATAAATGGTCAATTCTACCAGTATTAAATGAACTGCTTCTGCGTACCATGCCGTGAACTTCGTACCCCTTTTCAAGTAAAAGTTCCGTCAGGTATGAACCGTCTTGCCCGGTAATACCAGTAATTAACGCTTTTTTCAATTTATTAGGTCGGAGAAAATATTTGTTGAATTAACCAACTTCTGAGAATGCCGGCTCAGTAGACGCTTGTTCAAGAATGGTGACCACCTTTTTTGCATGGCCAACACCGGTGAGACAGGGAACCCCGTCCATAACACAATCCGCAAAATGTTCAACTTCCACTTTTAAGGGTTCTTCCCAATCAATTTTAGGGACAGTTTTATCTCCAGAACGGTGATTAAAGTTAAGAACCTTTGGATCGTCAAAATCCATATTCTCGCCAAGCACAGCCATGCGGTCAATTCCCTTATCATAAATGGTAACCTTTTGATCAGAAAGATTATCATAAACAATCATTTTCTCAGAACCCACCACAGTCAACCGCCTCACTTTATTAGGATCAAGCCAACTTACATGTATGTTAACCAGAATGTTTTCCGGGTATTCAATATTCAGAAAAGAAACATCCTCAATACCTTCTTGGACGTAAGCCATACCGGTTCTTTGAACAGACAGAGGAGTTGATTCATCAAGCCAGTACTGAACTATGCTGATGTCGTGGGGTGCTAGGTTCCAGAGGGCGTCCACATCGGAACGTATCCTACCCAGGTTGACACGTTGGCTGTAAATATACCGGATATTACCCAACTCCTTGGAGTCGATAATCTTTTTCACATAACGGACAGCAGAATTATAAATAAAGGTGTGACCCGACATGACGACAAGATTTTTTTCATCTGCCAAACGGCCAATTTCTTTAACCTCATCTACAGTGGTGCCCATGGGCTTCTCAACCAGAATGTGTTTCCCAGCTTCCAGAGCCTTTATAGAAAGATCAAAATGTGATTTAACAGGTGTCGCAATAACCACAGCATCTATATCCGGGTCAGAAAATACCCTTTCAACATCATCAGACACGTTTATGTCGGGGTACAAAGATTGAACAAAATCTCTCCGATCAGCTGAAAGATCTACTGCTAGCTTAACATGACACCGCATGTTAGCAACTAAATTTCGGAGAAGGTTAGGACCCCAATATCCCACACCGATTTGAGCAACTATTAATTTGGAATTCAAAAAAATATTGAAAGAATTAAAGTAATAAGTCGCAAGAAAGAAAAATCAGATCCTGTAAAACTCTTTGTACCATTTTAAAAAAACTCTGATTCCTTCAGTAATCGAGGTTGATGGCCTATATCCGAAATCCTCCACAAGGTTTTCCACATCGGCATGAGAAGCGACCACATCCCCGAGCTGCAAAGGTTTATAATTAATCTTTGCTTTTTTCCCAAGCTGATTTTCTATTTTATTTATGAAATCCATCAGGTTTACAGGACTGTTATTTCCAATGTTGTAAAGTTTGAATGGCCCTTTGCTTGATGAAGGATCAGATGCCAGACCGTTCCAATGATTTAAGGTTTTTGGGGGTGAATCCAATATTGACAACATACCGTTGATAATATCATCAATATACGTGAAATCGCGTTTCATCTCTCCATTGTTAAACACCTCAATAGGTTCACCTTCCAGAATCGCTTTTGTAAATAGAACCAAAGCCATGTCGGGCCTACCCCACGGTCCGTAAACAGTGAAAAAACGGAGGCCTGTGGTGGGCAACTCGTACAGATGGGAATAGGTGTGTGCCATCAATTCGTTAGCCCTTTTCGTTGCACCGTAAAGACTCACAGGATGGTCCACTCCGTCACGTGTTGAGAAGGGCATTTTTTCATTCATGCCATAAACAGAAGAGCTGCTGGCGTAAAC
>CAYNPR010000314.1:0-1943 GCA_964399115.1 uncultured bacterium
ATTCTGGTTTTTCCATTCAACAGACCACCGATGGTGGATATATCATTACAGGTAAAACAGAATCTTACGGGAATGGTAATTCTGATGTCTGGTTAATCAAAACTGATTCAGAAGGGAACACAGCACCATACTGACAAAATGAAGAGAGTCTATATCATACCCATCCTGATGGTACTACTGCTCACCACCTGCGAAGACCGCGAGCGTTCCAACCCAGTTGATCCTAATGCTGACCCCGATGCCTGGGCTCCAAGCAACCTGCAGGAAAATTAATAAAATAATTTTTATGAAATAATTCACACATTATTTAGAATCATGAGACTTTATTTATATATTATAGTGCTTTGGATAATTAGTTGTCGGATGCCAAACCAAACCAAAATAACTCTTATGAATGATCTTTCTATTGTCCCAAAACCAGTCTCTACTAAAATTCTTAATGGCAAATTAGACTTGAAATCCATTAAAGGTATTTCGCTTAAAAATAATTCTGATGAAGAACGCCACGTTGCTGAATTATTTCAGGATTATCTGAAACCAATCTCCCCCATATCCATATCTAAATCTCTATCTGAAGCCAACGCAAAGCACATCATTATCGCACTCGATTCAAATTCAGATATTCCAGATGATGGGTATGAGTTGTCTATTGACGAACGCCATTTCATTGAACTCAAAGCCAGTTCACCATCTGGATTGTTCTACGGATTCCAGACATTTCGGCAATTATGTCCACCAGAATTAGAGGCCGGTGAGGCGCCTAAAAACACAAACCTAAAGAATTGCACGATCGTGGATTACCCAACCTTTGGATATCGCGGTATGCACCTGGATGTATCACGCCATTTTTTTGACGTGGATTTTGTGAAGACCTACCTCGACATGATCGCCCTTCATAAAATGAATGTGTTTCATTGGCATCTCACGGATGACAATGGTTGGCGTATTGAGATCGACCAATACCCTGAGCTTACTGCAAAATCTGCATGGCGCGTGGATCGCCGGGACGAGCACTGGAAGGAATGGTCTCCCATTAAGCCTGGCGAAAAAGCAACCTATGGAGGCTTTTATTCAAAGGAAGATGTCCGCGAAGTTATTCAATATGCGGCGGACCGAAATATTATGGTGATCCCGGAAATAGAAATGCCGGGACACACGTCAGAAGTGTTTGCGGCTTATCCGGAACTCTCCTGTAAAGGCGAATTCATTCCGGTGAATCCCGGATCCTACTGGCCCAACGTTGATATTTTCTGTGCTGGGAACGATGACGTATTCATTTTCCTAGAAAATGTGCTTGGTGAAATAATCGAACTTTTTCCCGGACCGTACTTGCATATTGGCGGAGACGAAGCAGATAAAAAACACTGGAAAGAATGTGCCAAATGTCAGCAGCGGATCAAAGACAAAGGGTTAAAAGATGAACGTGAATTACAAAGCTGGTTTATAAAACGAATCGAAAAATTCATTCTTTCCAAAAATAAAAAACTTGTTGGGTGGGATGAGATCCTGGAGGGTGGTCTGGCACCATCGGCTACGGTCATGAGCTGGCGGGGAACAAAAGGCGGAATAGAAGCGGCCAAAGCAGGTCACGACGTGATCATGTGTCCCACGTCCCATTGCTACTTTGATTATTACCAGGCAGACCCTGAAACGTCGCCAGAAGCTATTGGCGGATTCACAACCCTGAAAAAAGTCTATTCCTTTGATCCAATTCCGGAAGAATTAACGGATGAAGAATCAAAATTAGTTCTTGGGGCACAGGGAAATCTCTGGACAGAATATATTCAGGAACCTGACCAAGCTCAGTACCGTGTTTTGCCGCGTATGACCGCCCTCTCGGAAGTATTGTGGTCTGGGCCGGAAAAGAATTCCTATGACGATTTCTATAGCCGGCTTATCCATCTCCAGGATCGGTTTGACGTATTGGACTGGACCTATGCGCC
>CAYNPR010000315.1:0-1937 GCA_964399115.1 uncultured bacterium
CCGGCCCAGGCCAGTCTTTGTCCCGGAAGTCCTGGGCTGAACGAACCTTAAAAAAATTAACCTTGCGGGAAAAAATCGCCCAGATGATGGTGGTTTCCGTGAACATGCGCTTCATGAATTATGAAAGCAATCAATGGCAGGAACTTCAAAAATATCTGGCCACGGATGGCATTGGCGTGCTGCATATTTGGTTCGGTGATGCGGGCAGTGCTCTTACCATGCTTAATGATATGCAGTTGAAATCCAAGGTACCAATTCTAGTGGATGCGGATATTGAATCGGGATTAGGCCGACGGTATCCCGGCGCAGTAACACTCCCACCAATGATGGCTATTGCAGCTACAGGGAATCCTCAATATGCTTATGAAGCTGGACGAATTTCCGCGGAAGAAAGCCGCGCTGTTGGTATTCACTTTAATCTTTCTCCCGTAGTGGATGTGAACAATAATCCTAAAAATCCCATTATCAATACGCGTTCGTTTGGTGAAGTACCGGATTCGGTTAATCGGTATTCAGTTGAATTTATTCGAGGGCTCCATGATCATGGTATGCTGGCGACCGCGAAACATTTTCCTGGCCATGGGGATACAGAAACTGATTCACATTCCTCATTGGCTCAAATTCCCAGCGATTCGGCGCGACTCTGGGATGTGGAATTACCTCCATTTCAAAAGGCTATTGAAGCAGGCGTGGATGCCGTTATGGTGGCTCATGTGAATTCCCCTGATTACCAGGATCATGCCCAGAATCCCGCTTCCTTATCCAGCTTTTGGCTCCAAGATATACTGAGAGAAAAAATGAATTTTGATGGTGTCATCATTACAGACGCCATGCGGATGGGGGGAATTGTAAAAAATTATTCAGATGAATATGCACTTCTTGCTACGGTTCAGGCTGGGTCGGATATTATTATCCAAAACCAAAATTTGAAGAAGTCCATCGACGTAATCGAAAAAGCTGTTTTAAATGGAATTCTATCCGAAAGTCGAATTGATGCGTCAGCTCTCAAAGTCCTTAAGATGAAAGAAAAGGTTGGCCTTCACCTTAATAAAACTATTTTGGCTGAAAATACCCATCGTGCTATGGGAAGGGCCGCAAATTTCAAATTGGCCCAAGAAATGGCAAAGAAGGCTATCACTGTAGTAAAAAATGAAAACGATATTTTACCCTTGCAGCCGACCCTCAATGAAAAACTTTACGTGGTTGATCTTTATGATGGTCCTAATAATCATAGCCAAAGCAGTTTCACCAAACAATTAAAAAGCAATGGACGAAAAGTAATTTCCTTTCAGATAGATGAATCAGACAGCTCTTCTATAGCCGATTATATTCTCAATCAAATCCCGGCGGATGGGCTGATTTTTCTCAATGCGTTTGCTAATCCCACCGAACATAAAGATGAAATATTTCTGCCAAAAGTTGAAGCTGAATTTGTAAATGCATTAATAAAGAAATGTGAAAAAGTGGTCATCACCAGTTTCGGGAGCCCCTATCTAGTTCAAGATTTTCCCGATACACCCATTTATATCTGCGCCTATAAGAGTAGTGGCATTCTTCAAACAGCTGCTGTGAATGCGATTAAAGGGGAAGCCGATATTACTGGAATACTTCCGGTAACTATCCCGGGGATTGCTTCGAATGGGACTAGTATAAAGATCAATGCCAAAAAGTGGCCAAACGGGAATTCAAAATGGAAACCCGGAAAAACGTTAAAGCGAATCAGTCCTTCAGAAATTTCAGTCGATATCGGACAGTTAAAAATGTATTTATCCCAAGCGGTTGCAGACTCGGCTTTTCCAGGAGGCGTACTCTTGGCAGCAAAAGGTGGTCAAATATTTCTCCACGAATCTTTTGGATACCATACATATAAAAAATCAGAAGCCGTAACCCGGGGTGATATTTACGACTTGGCTTCCATCACGAAGGTGATTGCTACA
>CAYNPR010000316.1:0-1925 GCA_964399115.1 uncultured bacterium
TTCCTGCTCCAACCGACAAAAAATACTTCCAATCCCATCCATCTTCAGGTTTTGGTTGTACAGGGCATGTTCATGACCAAGTGGTTTATCGCTTTTATTTCCGGTTTCATTCTGGCGCTTCCCGTTTTGATTTATCAAATATGGAAATTCGTCTCACCTGGATTGAAAATGAATGAAAAACGGTATGCGTTCCCGGTGGTGTTTTTTTCGTTCTCGTCATTTGTCATCGGTGTCAGTTTTGGATACTATGTATTGATTCCTTATTCCTTGGAATTTTTCAGCGGCATGGGTGTTGGTCTGGTGGAAAATAATTTTTCAATAAATTATTACTTCAGTTTTTTAACTTGGTTGCTCTTGGGATCGGGGCTTGTTTTTCAATTACCCGTTATTTCGCTTCTGCTTTCCGCGATTGGTTTACTTACGCCACCTTTTATGAGGCATTATCGCCGACATTCGATTATCTTCATATTGATTTTATCTTCCTTCATCACGCCGCCGGATCCCATGTCTATGGTCATCATGGCATTTCCGCTCATGCTGCTTTATGAGATCAGTATCGGAGTTTCCTGGGTGGTGAATCGTCGAGATCCTGTTTGAATCACATAAACAAATGAGGTAGTTTATACGATACATGCATAAAGATTTGGTTACGTTAAAACAGATTACGGCTCCTATCCTGGATGATATAAAAATTTTCCAGCAGGAATTCGAGAATGCGCTTAAATCCGAGGTCAGGCTCATTAATTCGATTTCCAAATTCATGATCAGGAACAAGGGAAAGAACATCCGCCCAATCCTGACGATTCTTTCTGCAAGGCTTTGCGGTAAACCGACCTTAAACAGCTATCGTGCTGCCGCTATGATGGAATTGCTTCATATTGCCACGTTGATCCATGACGATGTAGTTGACGAAGCGACTATGCGTCGTGGCAAGCCATCGGTCAATCAGGTCTGGAAAAATAAAATAGCCGTTTTGATGGGTGATTTCATTCTGAGTAAAGCATTGATCAACATGGTTGGCATCAAGGATTTTGATGCATTGGAACAAATATCGAACACGGCTGAAAAGCTGAGCGCCGGTGAGATACTTCAGCTTGAGAAAAGCATTTCCAAATCCATGACGGAAGCCGTTTATTTCGAAATGATTAGCCAGAAAACTGCTTCTCTTATCGCCACCAGTTGTGAGCTGGGTGCGATCACAACCACAAAGGACGAAAAGGATCGAAAAGCGACGTTCGATTTTGGAGATAATCTTGGCATGGCTTTCCAGATCAAGGATGATTTGTTTGATCTATTGGGGAGCGAACGCGATACAGGAAAGAGTGGCGCTGGGGACGTGAAAAGAAATATGGTTACACTTCCTTTGGTGTATTCCTACTCCCATTTGTCAAAATCCGGGAACAGACGTTTAAAAATTCTAATGGGAAAAAAAAACAAAACAAGGAAAGTTTTATCGGATATATGCAATACCATTGAAGATGCTGGAGGGTTTGAATATGCTCGAAATAAATTGGACGAATTTTCAAATAAGGCAGTGGATGCCATTTCATTTTATCCCGAATCACCCGTAAAAAAATCCTTATACGACTTGGTGGCGTTTAACGCCGTTAGGGTAAAGTAAATCTCATGCACACTGATCAGAATATTCTGGTCATCCGGTTCAGCTCAATCGGTGATATTGTCCTTGCCACGTCTCCTTTAAAAACCATTCGAACGGCCTGGCCCGAGGCAAACCTAACTTTTTTGACGTTGGATGCGTTCTCACCCATGTTGGAATTTCATCCGGATATAGACGCCATGATCTCCTTAAGGCGATCATTGTCGCTAAAGGAATTATGGGAATTTTCCGCATACGTTAAAGAAAAAGCATACAATCGGATTTACGATCTGCATAATTCTCTCAGATCAAGAATCGTCACCCTAAG
>CAYNPR010000317.1:0-1923 GCA_964399115.1 uncultured bacterium
GGACCATGGCTACCGGGCCCGGGAAAGTGTGGAGCATGTATTGTGGGAGCAGCTGCAGTGGTTTGATAAGTATGTAAAGAACGCTGGGACCGGAACGCCCTAAGTCTTCGATCGGGTGTGAGCAAAAAGAGTCGTTACGGCCTAACTACACCAGCCACGAAAACGTGTCCGTTAACAATACGAACGGGATGTGGATTTCCGGTGATTTTTCATTAATCCATTAAGGATCCTTTTTTGTAAAAAGGTGGTTTCACCACCACAGCCGGTTTATGTTTTCCTCGGATATCAATGGTGAATTCCGTTCCGGATTTATCATAAGGCAATTCAACATATCCAATTCCAATCCCTTCTCCTAAAGAGGGACTCATGGTACCACTGGTCACATAGCCAATATATTCATCACCCAAAATAATTTGACAGCCGTTTCTGGGAATTGCACGTTCGGTCATCTTAAAACAAACAAGCCTGCGCGAACGGTTTGTTTTTGCTGCAAGCAGCGCTTTCTTACCAATGAACTCATTCTTGTCCAACTTGGTGATCCAACCCAGCCCCGCTTCGATTGGATTTGTCGTTTCATCAATGTCGTTACCGTAAAGGGCGTACTTCATCTCCATGCGTAATGTGTCCCTACAGCCCAATCCTGCCGGTACAATGCCATGCACTTCCCCGGCAGTCATTATTTCATCCCAGATCTCGGCAAGATTCTCATTGGCTGAATAAATCTCGAACCCCAATTCACCGGTATAGCCGGTACGGGCAATAACAGCTTCGTTCCCAACAACTTTTCCTTCATAGAAATGATAATAAGGTATGTTTTTCAAATCAGATGCAGTCAGCTGCCGGAGAATATCACGGGATCTCGGCCCTTGGATTGCCAGTAACCCCATTTCATCACTGACGTTTTCCAGAGTCACATCGTCTTCCGCATGCGATTTCATCCAATCCCAATCCTTTTCCAGATTGGCGGCATTCACAACAATCATGAATGAATCCTCCCTCCTATAAACCAAAAGATCGTCCACGATACTTCCGTTTTTATAGCACATTGCGGAATATTGAGCTTGCCCCGATGAGAGCGCGGAAACGTCATTCACCGTCATCTTTTGGAGAAAGAATTCCGCACCGGAACCGGACAAGGAAAATTCACCCATATGGCTTACGTCAAAAAGACCCGCCCGTTCCCGTACCGCAAGATGTTCTTGGTTGATGCTGGAATAATGCGTTGGAAGCAAAAAACCCGAAAAGGGAACGATATTCCCACCCTGGGCAAGGTGACGGTCATACAACACCGTCTTTTTGCCATCAGCCATGATTAGGATTCGAGCCAGTTTTTTAGTTTGCCTAAGCCTTCCCGAATATTTTCCTGATCTATCCCTGAATAGGCAAATCGAATATATTGCTCCGTCTCTTCCGCTAATTCTTTGCCAAAATGATGGCGTGTACAGAAGGATACACCGGTGGCTTCCAGTACGTCAGTATGGAACAAATTCAAATCCGCGTATCCTTTTTTGAACATGACTTCACTTACGTTTGGATAAAGATAAAAGGTGCTCTCCGGTGTCGGTATTTGGATTCCTTCTATTGAGTTAAGTCCAGCGACGGCAATGTCTCTTCTCTCCTTCAACTCATTCAAAATAGCTTCTGGGCCAGAAGGGTCTCCCATCAACCCTTCGATGACGGCATGCTGAATAAAATGATTTGTGCAAGACTCATCGTTGACGTTGAATCGGGCGATTTGTTCAACCAGTCTTTTTGGGCCCACCGATGCACCGATCCGCCATCCGGTCATAGCATATTTTTTTGAAAAAGTATACAGAACCAAGGTTCGTTCGATCATGCCGGGAAGGTTGACGATGGACAAAGGAGAATCGTTCATGTAACGAATCTCATAATAGGCATCGTCCGACAAAACCCATAAGTCAT
>CAYNPR010000318.1:0-1918 GCA_964399115.1 uncultured bacterium
ATTGTGCCATTGTTGATTTAGCGTCTATTTGGCAAACGGCATGGATAAATGCGGGGAGTCCGACCCTGTCATTTAATGCTGGGCAATCGATACCAAACGTCTATTCCTTTGATCAAAATTTTCCCAACCCATTTAATCCAGTTACAACGCTTCGCTATGATTTGCCGGAAGATGCGATTGTAAATATTATCATTTACGATATGATGGGGCGGGTTGTTAAAACCCTGGTAAACGGAGAACAAACTGTTGGCTACAAATCACTACAATGGAATGCGATTGATGATGCCGGGAAGCCCGTATCTGCTGGCGTATTTCTTTATAGGATACATGCTGGAGAGTTCAAACAGACAAAAAAGATGGTACTGTTGAAATAACTTTACCCTTTTTACAATTTCAACCTGTATGCTTTTAGCTTCAAAAAAAGGAAGGAAAATAATATGACCAAAATACCAAAATTCATTCTTTCGGTTCTGTTGATATCCATGACAAACGCAAATACAATCCCGGAAAATTTCCAGGATAGTGCGGAAAAACTAATTACCGCTTCACTGGCTGAAAGCACGGTTTACAATCGTTTGGCTTATCTATGCGATACCTTCGGACCCCGGCTGAGCGGGTCCAATAATCTGGAAAATGCGATTGATTGGATATTGGCTGAAATGAAAAAAGACGGTTTATCCAACGTCCACGGTGAAAAAGTAAAAGTGCCTGCCTGGATCAGAGGGAAAGAATCCGCTCGACTCATAAAACCTTTTGCAAAAGACCTGGCAATGCTGGGGCTGGGCGGCAGTATCGGAACACCACGCTCCGGTATCCGCGGAGAAGTGATTGTGGTCGATAGTTTTAAGGAATTGGATGACCGTAAGGATGAGGTGAAAGGTAAGATTGTACTGTTTAACGCCGAGTTTACAACCTACGGACAAACGGTGCAGTACCGTTATAGAGGTGCCCAGGCAGCGGCAAAATATGGGGCCGTCGCCAGCCTGATCAGATCCGTAGGCTCCTGGTCCATGAATACGCCTCACACCGGGGTAATGGCGTATGCAGACACCATCCCTAAAATACCCCATGCGGCCCTGACCGTTGAAGATGCAATGATGCTTCGTCGCATCCATGACCGTGGGGATAAAATTATTCTGGAATTGAAAATGGAAGCCAGAATGGTTGCGGACCGATATTCCCGTAACGTGGTGGCGGACCTGCTCGGAAGTGAGTTCCCTGATGAAGTGGTGGTGTTGGGTGGCCACATCGATTCCTGGGATGTGGGACAAGGAGCCCAGGATGATGGCGGTGGCTGCATGGCGGCATGGCATGCCGTTAAGCTTATCAAAGACTTAGGCCTGCAGCCCCGAAGGACGCTCAGGGTGGTGATGTGGACCAATGAGGAGAATGGAGGGCGTGGTAGTAAAGCCTATCGTGATACCCACAGGGCCGAGTTGGATAAACATATAGTTGGGATCGAGTCTGACGGTGGTGTATTTAAACCACAGGGTTTCGGTTTTTCCGGATCTGCGGATGCAATGGGTATCGTTAGCGAAATCGGCCAATTGTTGAATGGTATCGATGCTGGCGAGATTACGGAGGGTGGCCGGGCTGCCGACGTGGCTCCCTTAAATGATGAAGGCGTGCCCGTCATGTCTCTCAAGGTGGATGGTTTCAAGTATTTCTGGTATCATCATACCAATGCGGACACATTTGACAAAGTTGATAAGGATGAACTGAATCGCTGTGTGGCGGCCATGGCAATTATGGCTTTCGTGTTGGCGGATTTGGATGAACCCTTACCCAGGTAAAATAATTCGCAAACTTATTTTTTGTTATTATCCACTAAAAATTAATCTCACAGCCATTCACCTGCCTTTGGCTGTGTCGCGGGGTTTTTTGTTTAGTGGGATGATTCCAACATTTAAAAAGGTAA
>CAYNPR010000319.1:0-1915 GCA_964399115.1 uncultured bacterium
AGATCCCGAGTGAATTCGCTAACAGTCAGATCAAATCGCATTCGGGGCGACAGACCAAAGGCAGTTGCAAAACGAAGAATCGTAGGGTTCATATCAGTTTTCCCCTTCAGGGATAAAATATATCTCTCCGCGTTCACCTTTGATTTAGCGTATAAAGATAGGGGATTTAGCGTGTATTCCTCATCAGCAAGATCATCACCTTCAATCAAGCCATAGTTTGAGCAAGTGGAAATGAAGATAAATTTTTCAATATTTTGCTCAGTACATCTATCAATGATATTTTTAATACTTTGATCATTTATTAAAGCAGATTCTTCCGGATACTTTTTGGTAATTGGATCTCCGACCAGTCCCGACAACAATATTACGCATTCAACACCATCAAGCGCTTTTCGTATAAACTCAGGATCCACAATATCACCGTATATGAATTCATAGTTGGGGTCGCCAAGATAATTCAGTATACATTCGTTGTTATTATACAGAAAAAGATCTAGAGATCTTATGCAGTACTTTTTCTTCAGGAGATTATCTGTAAGCACAGTACCAATATATCCGGCACCGCCTACAATTAAAATTCGTTTATCTATCAAGCTTTTTGTATTTATATGTTAATGATAATGGAAAGATGATACCTTGGGGAATTAGAGCTAGGTGGAGACGAGCCCTAGACATGTACTCGGTGTACAAATACGGGTAACTACTTTATTTATAATAAGGGTGGACCGCCGGTTCTTCTGCTACCCAAAAAAATTACCTATCACGTTTTCGGGCCAATGATTAGATTTTATGTCCATCCTGGGAATTATCCAATAGTCGTAGGTCGTAAATAGTATAGTGCTCGTTTTCGTATACGACAGGGAAATCCAAAGAGAGTTCATTTTCCCTGATCACATGTGTTACTCTGTAATCGTTTCTCCATTTACGTATAAGCTTTTCGTCAACGCTTCTCCACATTTTATCCCATGATCCCTCGCTTTTAAATTTTTCGATTGAGTAATTAAGATCGTTTTCAAAAATGTACTGAAACTTATCTATATGTTTAGGCACATAGTCTAAAATGGTTCCAGAATGCACAAATACTTTTTGATGAGTATAAAATTCAAAATCAGCTGATCCGAATGGGAATATCAGAATCACATCACCGCCTAGAATCTTTTCGTTTGTAAATCTTGCAATATCTTTATGTAAGCTATCTCTTTTAGTCATACCGGTTTCTTGCTGAATGCCAAGAACAGATTTCACAAAAGGTTTTATCGGTGATAATGACATTGTTACTAATAAGGCACAGAGTACTACGAAATACCCAGTAAGATTAACAGGGCTTTGAAAAAAGTGTTGAACCCAAATAGTAGTCTTTTTAAATTGCGAAAGGATTAATTTTCTACCAAAAAATAAATATATCTTCTCTCTTGCAACACTAATCTGTTGATTGAAAATTTCATAGACTAAAACAACGACGTAAAATACATAGAGTGCTTCCCACCGAAATGGATTGGGAATCAATAATATCGACAGTATGGCAATGAACGCGAAATTCCCTTTCTTCAACTGCCTCGTAATCAAAAATGCAAAAAACAATGACGCAAATAACTCAACGTTCAAAATACTTCTCAAAAGTTGCATTTTTATGGCCGTACCATTAAACATAAGATCCACCAACACAAAATCAAGTACATAGAGAATCAAAACTCCAAGCGCGATAGGTACAATATAATTATTTCTTCCGCCTGCAGTTCTCCATTTCATAAAGCCCACTACAAACACTCCAACCGTTATCAATTTTATAGTTATTATTTTGTGATGAAATATCAGTTCATATAATACAGAATTATTTACAGTACCATACCAAAACCCAATAAAAAAATCATTATTAGTAAAACTCTCTTCCAGTTGTAGACCACTTAAATAATGG
>CAYNPR010000320.1:0-1913 GCA_964399115.1 uncultured bacterium
GACAATATATTACGGGTGACAATTATAGTGGCTTTTTTTTCTATAATCAAAAAGTCTATAACGGACCGGCCTTCAATTCATATAGAAGTGGCGAGAAGCGTGAAGAAGGGAGACTAAAAAACGGATTTAAATCAGGGGTCTGGACTGGTTTTTATAGAAACGGAAAGAAAAAGTTTTCCGGGGAGTACATTAGAGGAAAGGCCTACGGTAAATGGACCGGGTACCATCTAAACGGAGAAAAGAAATATGAAGGTGTTTATGAGTTGGGATTTCAAACCGACAAGTGGATCTACTATGATGAGAAAGGCCAGAAAAACTTGGAAGAAACGTACTATGTCTGTGATGACGCTTGCAAAGACAACCATCCGCCTGATCGTCGAGGGGCTTCCTATATTTGCGAAAAACTGGGAAAACAAATTGCCGATAAATAACTTTAATCCACTTTTGGCCCAAAAAACAGGTTTATAGTTTCGACTACCGTAATATTTAAAAATATTATTTCAAATAAATCAATTTTTTACTGATGCTGTCATTGCCTGATTGTAAAACGGCAAAATAGACCCCACTTGAAAAATTAACAGCATCCCATCGCACTTCATTTTTCCCGGGTTTAATGGTCCCATTGATCAGCGTTGCCAACAATTGGCCTTTTACGTCATAAATGCACAACGACGCATCATTCTCACCCATATGGGTTTCTACTGAAATACTAATAGTCGTTGATGGATTAAATGGATTGGGAAAGTTTTCAATCGACAATGGCCTTGTAGGCAGCAAGTCCGAACCAACCGTTAAATTGCACTCTCCCCAAATACATTCCACCCAAGCGGGAAAATCAATAAAGGGATTTCGATTCCCCTGAATGTCGTAAACGGTATCGTTTCTATCTGTTTCCTTTTGGCTTACGGGATCGCTTTCGTGCCAGTCCAACAACATATGAACTGCCCATTCCTTTAGGTCTGCACCATCCACCATGTCATTTTCGTCCCATCCGGAATCTTCCGTACAATATCGTGTGGACATATAAAAATACGTTCGTGCGAAATCTCCTTTGTACGCATCGATGGGCTCGAAAACGGTCCCAGTATGGTTGTAGGAATTCATACTCCCGCGCCTGCTTCCGTTTTGAGACGTCCATGTCGCGTTCGCCACTTCGCCATATGCATAATTGGATCGCATACCGTTTACGTAGCCGTCCGTTGGATAAATATGGAAAAGATCCGTGTTCATGGGCATACCTTCGTTGAACCAGCTTTTAGGCCAGGAATGTTCCCGGTTAAAACAATCTCCTTCGCCGCTGTAATTCCCGCATTGGTCCTCACTCGTAAAATTGTAAATATAGGGCGGTGTTCCATCGGGGACGTCAGAATACATGTCCCAAACAGTCCCGTCGGATTTTGCATCAGTAGACTCAAAATGACCGTACAGTGAACTATAGCTTTGTGAAGTGTGGTCATCAATAATATTATGTAGAGCCAACCGCAATGACTCCCCATCCAATCCTTCGACGCCATCATAATATCCCGGAGGAACATCAGCCATTAAAACGGTTGTAAAAAAAATTGCGGAAAATAATTTCATCTTATACGTTTTCTTTAATATCTTTTTTCTATGAAAAAAATTGTTCAGGCGAATTTAAAAACAGATAAATAATTTGTTGTTCCCGGTATGCCTACGGGCACACCACCCGTGATCACATATTTCTCGCCTTTGTTGAGAATGTTTTCACGTAATAAAGCTTCATTGACAACATCTTGAACTTCAGTCGATAAGTTATATTCACTGACCACAATAGGTGTGATGCCCCACACAATTGAAAGTTGGCGGGATATCTCTTCAACGGGCGTCATGGCAATGATCCGAGCAGCGGGTCGATATCGTGACACCATCCTGGCGGTACTTCCACTATGGGT
>CAYNPR010000321.1:0-1909 GCA_964399115.1 uncultured bacterium
GGCAGAAGTTCAGGATAAGTTAGCCGATTCGGCAAAATGGGCCAAGTGTCGCAATACATGGCCTCCATAACGCTTGCTCCGAAAAATTCCTGGTTTGAAGTCACGGGTAGAATATTCGCTTTCCAGAGCCAATGGGCATAATCCGAAAAGGATTCAGTATATCCCCATTGTACGATTTGTTTTACAAATAATTTTTCAGCCTCAATAAATATATCGGGATATTGGCTGAAGTTTTCTCCAAGGACAGCCAGGTTGAATTCATAGCCAGACTCGCGTATTTTTTCTAAAACGCCGAAAAAGGAATCGGGATTTTTATCATATTCCCACCTATGGTTCCATAATATTAAAGGAGCGTCTCCATGATCCGTTTTATGTTCGTTAAATGATCGCAGATCCATTCCCAGGTGAAGAATTCCACTTTTTTCCTGGATCCTGTTTACGGAATCCAACTCCCGATGATCCGGAAACTGTTTCAAGAAACGGGGAAGAGAATCCAAAAAAGAATCCAAATGAAATTTGGAGTTGAAGAATACCTGGTCGGCGGCCAGGGCGGAAGCGTAGTTGATGAATCCGTAATGTGTATCCCTGTTTTTCATGAGATCACGATCCGTTGCAGACCATGGGTAGGATAATTGATTTTCATGAAAGTATATAGCAGTTGGAATTCCATGAGATTTAGATCGGGTCAATGCAAAGAACGTTGTTAAATCCAACATATCCGTGGCAAGAATCAAATCGGGTCGCCAATCCATGGAATTAAATTCTTTTGCAAGTGTAACCGCACCGCCGTGCATGCGCCATTTCCAGAATTGGCCTTTGATCACCAACAATCGAACGTCATGCTTGCTATATTTTTTAAATCCTAAAACCCATTGTTTATGGGATCCGGTGAAATAGGGTTCAACGAGAAGAATATTCACGGGGAAATTTAATGGTGAATGGCTGGTGAGACGTATTGCAATATTTTTCTAAAGCTGATTAATCAATGTGGTTTTTCAAAATAAAATAGCCGACTTAAGGGTGCCCGAGACTGGAGTCGAACCAGCACGTCTTTTCAGACACACGGACCTGAACCGTGCGCGTCTACCAATTCCGCCACCCGGGCACTTAGATTAAATATAAAAGCTTTGTCAAAAAACAGCCGGGGATTTTATGGAATTCCGACGGAAGACAGCAAGGAATAAACTTGGATGACGTGGAATCAGACTCGTATTTTCATCATCTTTTATTATTATGGAAACAACCATTGTCTCGTCCAATCGAAAAGCCTATCATTTGTACCATATCCTGGAAACGTTTGACGCTGGGATTGAGTTGATGGGAAGCGAAGTAAAAAGCATTCGGGAAGGGAAGGTAAGTTTGAAAGAATCATATGTTTTCATTCGAGAAGGCGAAGCCTGGCTGAAGGGTGTCCACATTGCGGCATACAGTCATACGGGCTCCGAAGGACATGAACCGGTCCGAAATCGGAAGTTGCTTCTTCACAAACGGGAGATTCGGAAAATTGGAGCAAACCTAGCGGAAAAAGGTCTGACGGCCATTCCGACAAAATTGTACCTGAAGGGAGGATGGGTCAAATTGGAGTTTGGATTGGCGAAAGGGAAAAAACTCCATGATAAACGGGACACAAAAAAGAAACGTGATATGGAACGCGATATTCAACGAGCGTTGAGCCGGGAATGAGTTTTTTACCTGTTGACGAACAAATCGTCCTGATTCGCCGGGGTACGGAAGAAATCATCCCTGAGGAAGATCTCAGGGAAAAACTGGAAAGATCCAGAAAAACAAACACGCCCCTTGTCGTTAAACTCGGGTGTGATCCCAGTCGTCCGGACCTCCATATTGGTCATGGTGTTGTTTTGAGGAAACTGCGACATTTTCAGGATCTCGGACATCAGGCAGTGCTGGT
>CAYNPR010000322.1:0-1900 GCA_964399115.1 uncultured bacterium
AACTTTACACCTGTGCTGCTGCCTTGGAAAAGCTTGGCTCTGATTACAGATTTAAGACATTTGTACTTGGACATGGAAACAATTTGATTCTTAGGGGTGGTGGTGACCCGGACCTAGCTATCGATCAGCTGGATTCCCTGGCTGAAATCACAGCAAAAAGCATCAATGACATCGATACTCTATTCGTGGACGAATCACTCTTGGATTCCCTTCATTATGGACAGGGATGGATGTGGGATGAAGGGGCCTGGTGGTACGCCTCACCCATCAGTGCAATGTCACTCAATGATAATTGTATTGATTTTTATGTGGATCCGGGAGAGCTAGGTCAGCCGGCCAAAGTAACTATCTATCCGAAGACTGATTATGTACAACTGGTCAACCAATCGATCACTGTAAGTGATACGATCGATTTTGAAAAATTCAAGATCGATCGTAACTGGGTGGGAAGAACCAATATTTTCACCATTAGCGGCGAAGTTTTGGATACTGCATCTACCGATACGTTCCAGAGAAACATATTTGATCCCGTACTATTTTCAGGTACTGTTTTTAAAGAACAATTGAAAAACTATGGTGTGGACGTCAATTATATTGCAGCAGGAACAGGTATTACCGATGTATCCCCGATCGCAATTCACACATCTGATTCTCTTCTATATTCAGCCCATAATTTGATGCAAGAAAGTGACAACCTAACCGCAGAATTATTCACCAAAACCATGGCAATAAGTGATACCATGTCCGGGAACTGGGAAGATGGATTGAATACCATCAAAACATTCTTGGTTGATTCCGTAGGCATTGACACGTCTCTTATACATCTTGCGGACGGTTCCGGTGTCTCCAGGTATAATCTTTCTAGTGCGAACCAATTCGTTAAACTTTTATCCTATATGTATCACAGCAATAAAAAAGATGAATTTATTTACACGCTCCCAAGCGGTGGTTCCAAAGGTACCCTAAAAGATCGGTTGGAATTTTCCGATTCAAAGATCAGGGCAAAAACAGGACACTTGTCCGGGGTAAGTTGTTTATCGGGTTATATGTTTTCAGATAAACATGGACCTTTGGCTTTCTCCATGCTGATGAATGGTTATACCGGACCTGCAAAACCATATAAACGTCTCCAGGATAAAATAATAAATTTGTTTCTATATGATTAAGCCGAACATGCTAAAACCTGGAAGCCGGATCGGTGTAACCAGTCCTTCATACTGGTTTGAAGAAAAGGATCTCATAAGAACGGCGGGATATTTCAAGGAAAAAGGATATTCCATGGTGATGGGAAACAGTAATTACCTGGAGTGGGGTCCATTTGCCGGCCAACCCAAGGAACGGGCTGACGACATACACCACTTGTTCTCGGATCGGGACATTGACGCAATTATCTGTGCCCGGGGCGGATACGGTGCCAATCGGGTTCTTCCGCTGCTAGATTATGATCTTATCAGTGATAATCCTAAAATATTCGTGGGCTTCAGCGACATCACCGGTTTTCTCACATCCATTACCCAGAAGACCGGCCTGGTAACCTTCCACGGACCAATGCTGGTGAGCTTTAAAAAACGGTTTGTGAATTATAACTTCCGTACCATGGAACGGGTTCTGAAAGGCGAACCGGATTTCAAGATTGAATATCCAATGTCCTTATCCGCAAAGATATTGAAACCGGGGCTTGCAACCGGACCTCTCTGGGGAGGTAACATGACCTTGCTGATCAATCGATTGGGAACGTCCGATTCCCTGGATACGGATGGCGTGATTCTTTTTCTCGAAGACCTGGACGAATATCTTTATGCATTTGAGCGTATGCTGGTACACATGCGAACGGCAGGAATGTTGGATAATATTGCCGGACTGATCATTGGGGAACTCTATGAGTTCAAGGATCAGGATG
>CAYNPR010000323.1:0-1898 GCA_964399115.1 uncultured bacterium
CTACATTTTCAATAATCTCACAGTATGCATTCAGTTCTTTTTGTACCTCTTCTAATTCTGTTTCACCCGTTTCCGCAAATTCGATTAAAACTTCAACATCGTCGTGCCTGGTGGTAAGATCCGACCAAAGATCAATTTCCTTTTCAATAATGGATATTTTTTTCAGGGTTGCTGATGCGGTTTGATTGTCATTCCAAAAATCCGGATTTTCGGATTTCTTACGAAGTTTCTCCAGAAATTCAGATTTGGATTTCAGGTCAAAGATACCTCCTAATTTCCAATTCTTTTGTTTCCGCTTGAGAGAATTTCTCTTTTAAATCACTTAATTCCATCTAAAAATTTACGTCATTGAACCATCGGAGTTAATGAGAAAACTATTAACGATACTGGTTATTCACTTATTGTCTTGAGTCCAATAAAAGACTGGAAGCTTGTAGAAAAAATAGAGAAAAAAATAAGATATATTTTCTAATAATTGTTTCCGTTAATCACCTGAAGAAATAAACAATCGTTCATTCAAATAACGCCGTAAGGCCATTTCATCCAGATCCAAATGGGTAAATCTCCCGCTCTCTGCCGTTGAAATCGTTCCTCTTTCTTCGGAGACAACCACCACGATGGCGTCGGATTCTTCCGTGATGCCCAATGCTGCTCTGTGTCTCGTTCCCATTTCAGGCAAAACCATCTGACTCTCGGTTAGGGGTAGAATGCACCCAGCAGCTTCCACTAAAGTATTTTGAAGGATAACAGCACCATCGTGCATTGGGGATCCTGGATTAAAAATGGACAATAACAACGGTGCCGAAACTTCCGCTTTGAGCTGGATACCATCTTCCTTGTAGGATCTCAATCCTGTTTCTCTTTGAATAACGATTAAAGCTCCCCATTTTTTCCCCGATAGCATCAAAGCTGCCTCTACAACTGCTTCCAAAGATCGAGATGATCCCATCATGAAAATGCGCTGAAAAAATCGTGTTTGTCCAATATAAATCAACAAACGGCGAATTTCAGGTTGAAATAAAATCACAAATGCCACAACCCAGACCGTTTGTATCTGGTTTATAAGCCAAGACATGGCACTGAGACCAAGCGTATTGAAAAGAAAGGAAGATATGAACAGAATGATCAACCCTATAAGCATTTGACCAGCTCTAGTCTCCCTGAAATATTGATATACTTTATAGAATATCCACGTAACTAGGATTATATCAATTACATCAATTAAAGTGATAGACAGGAATCCGAATTTAAACAGCGTCATGCGGCAGTCCTGATTTTCTCGGAGATTATAACTACACGTTTCATTTCTTTGACGTCATGGACACGTACAATTCGAGCGCCATTCAAAATACCAGCAGAAACGGCTGCTGCAGTTCCTTCTATTCGTTCATGCGGAGGCAGATCCAACGTTAGCCCGATAAAAGATTTTCTGCTTGCTCCGATTAAGACTGGAAATCCTATATTGCTTATATCACTTAATTTTTGAATTATCCTAAAATTATGATCAATGGTTTTCCCGAAACCAATCCCGGGATCCAAAATAATGTTATGATCCTTAATTCCGGCAGATCTGGCCAAATTTATCTTATCCTCCAAAAAGGATATAATCTCACCCATAAGATTCTTGTAAACCGGGTTATTCTGCATATTGGTAGGTGTACCATTAATATGCATAATGATCACAGGGACGGAGATCTCCGATAAAATACTGGGCATGTTCTCATCCATCGTTAAACCACTGACGTCATTAACAATATCAGCACCTGCTTGAACCGCTTCCTTAGCCACAATGGATTTATACGTATCAATGGAAATCATTACATCCGGATTCCTTTCACGGATAGATTCAATGACGGGAATCGTTCTATCTAATTCGTTTTCTACAGTTAACGGCTCTG
>CAYNPR010000324.1:0-1895 GCA_964399115.1 uncultured bacterium
TATGTTGAAAATCTTTCAAAATAACCCGCTCAACTAGTCATGACCCTTATTTAAAATATCAATTTCTATGCCCATTATTATTCCCGATTATTATTAATTAAGATTTTCAAGTTTTTGCATAGCCCTGATATTGTAATGGCGGTCTTCATTCCTTAACCTGTCTGCGTTGTACGCTTTAATGACATCCTTTATTCCATTATCAACGCCGTATCCAGGCGTAAATCCGGTACCAATAAGCCTGTCTGAATTTTGCCGGTATGAACGGGGATCATTGGATTCGGTAATCTCAATCTCTGCAGGAACATGTTCCGTTACCTTTTTGGCAATATCCAATATGGATATATTTTCGAAACCAGCATTATAGATACCCGGTGCTTTTGCGCCCAGTTCAAGGAAATGTAGGTAGACACCGATCATGTCATTCATGTGAATATTGGGGCGAGTCTGCTGGCCGCCGAACACAGTTATCTTGCCATTAGTAAGTGCCTGCATGGTCAGCATACTTACAGATAGATCAAGTCGCATTCGCGGTGAATAGCCGCAAACTGTGGCAGGTCGGATGATCTGCAAAGTTATTTTGTCTTGATAGCTCAACAGGATTCGCTCACTAATCATCTTGGATTTGTTGTAATCAGATATGGGTAGCAGTGGGAGATCTTCAGTAACCTGCGGTTCTTCCTTTACACCATATACACTACCGGAAGATGCGAATATAAATTGCTCAACACCACAGTCAATGGCTTTTTCCACTAGGAACTTGCTGGCCAAGGCATTGACTTCCCAGGTCAGCTTTGAATTCAGATCTCCCGTGGGATCATTGGCGATATTTGCTAGATGGATGATGGTATCAACACCATCCATGGGGATTTTATCGATGTCGCGTATATCAGCCTGGATAACAGAAAGGTTGTTGTGGGAATTCAGGTAGTTGCCAAACCACATGATATCCACTACATTTATCTGGTGCCCCAAATCAAGAAGCGTATTGGTCAGGTTTGTCCCAATGTATCCGCAGCCACCAGTAAGAAGTATTTTCATTATGCTTTATGTATGTATTCGTGTGGCAGGTTTTTCAGTGTGTCAAGGTTGCTGTCTACCCATTCAATGGTAGATGCAATTCCTTCTTCAAGATCAATTGCGTCTTGCCACCCGAGTTCCTTGCGTATTTTGTCCGAATCCAACTTGTAGGATTGATCTTTGCCTAATCTTTCTTCCGATTCCTCAACCAGATCATAAAAATTCATATCTATAGACTTACATATCTTAATCACCAAGTCGCGAATACTGATTATCTCCTTGGTAGAAATGTGATACGTGTCACCCACAGTACCATTCATTGCTATACGGTAGGTTGCATCAGATACATCATCCACATGAACAAACGACCGATCTGATGAACCACCGCCATGCAAAGAGAGCTTTTTACCCAACCATGCAAACAAAATTGTCCTAGGGATGATACGATACAGTTGCTGGCCAGCGCCATACACATTGGCCGCTCTGGTGAAAACCACAGGAAAATTATATGCATCAAAAAAACTTTTTAAATGCAGGTCACATGCTGCACGAGAAACAGCATACGGTGTGCTGGGATTAAAATTATAACTCTCTTTCAACCATTCATCTGTACTGCCGTAAACTTCGGGAGTAGTTACGTGAACATATTTTTTTATAAAATGAAGCTTCCTGATTTCATCATGAAATTTTACCTGAGCTACAACATTAGTCTGGTACCAATCTTCCGGTTTTTCCCAACTTTGAGCTACCATACCAAGAGCTGAAAAATTAACAATATAATTTGGTTCCTCTTGTATAATAATTTTTATCAGTTTTCCCAAGTCGTGATTTAAGTTAGCTTGTTCTAAAAGGTTGAGTGAGGTTGTGATTTTAAACAT
>CAYNPR010000325.1:0-1862 GCA_964399115.1 uncultured bacterium
TCATATTCTTCCCCTAATTCCTGTACAAAATAAATCAGATTCATCATCCCTACCGGCTCTCGTGCATGTGTCAACGCAGTATATAAAACCTCAGGTTCATCTTCGTCCTCTTCCGGGTTGTCGGATACTTTAAAAGCCCAGATGTCCCTGCCTTCAATGGATTGACCAATGATGACTCGGTTTGAAATGATGTCTGAAAATTCTCCCTGTAGTTCATCAAATCTTTCATTTAATTCGTCAAGAGTATAGTTCCCCTGCATAGACCCTAATGGAAAATCTCGAACAGGAGCGGGAATATTTTTTGAAAGATAATATTTTGTCATATCAGAAACTAAGATTTCAACATCAAGCCCCAATGACAACAACTCAATTGTTTCATCTTCGGTTACAATTATATCAAGATAAATATCCTTTTTCCCTGTAACATGATCCAGAGGGATACCGGCCTTGGCAATGATCTCAATAGTTTGGGGCGTTGGGTTAAACACCCTGATGGACTGGTACGTTTCACCTGAAAAAAGGGGACTAACCAAAAATATCAATCTGGCGAGAAATATTGATTTTTTTATCATGACATTCATACGAATTGTTTGATCCAATCAGTGGTGACCGATTTGGGACGAGTAATTGGAATGCCTAAGGCTCGTTCCCAAACCATCTGGGATATCATACCCATGGTACGAGAAATACTGAAAAGAACCGTGTAGAAATTGAATTCTTTCAGTCCATAGTAGTACAGTAATGAACCAGAAGCCGCATCTACGTTCGGCCACGGATTCTTTGCTTTCCCATGTTCCTGCAAAACACCGGGGACTACATTGAATAAACGATCCACAATGCCGAAAACCTCATCATCCTTAATATGTTTTCGACCAAATTCTATGAAAGCTGTAAACCGTGGATCGGAACAGCGTAAGACAGCATGCCCATAACCCGGTATCACACGACCACTGTTCAGGCGATCCCAACAATATTGTTTCAATTCATCTTCGGTCGGCAATCCATTGAACGTATTGTGAACGCTTAATACAAATTTCAAGCATTCCTGGTTGGCTAATCCATGAAGCGGACCCGCCAACCCATTTAACCCTGCGGAGACTGCATAGTAAGGGTCCGATAACGCAGAAGCAACAGTATGGGAAGCAAATGCGCTTACATTCCCGCCTTCATGATCACAATGGAGCATGAAATAGAGTTGCATCAGTTTATGAAAATCACCTCTTTCATCCGGGATCCCGATCATATGAACAAAATTTCCTGCCCAGTCTTGGTCTGAATCAGGACCGATAAGATCACCCTTTTTGAACCGCATTCTGTAAATGCCCGCACCTAAGGTTGGCAGTTTTGCCAGAAGCCGTATACCATCATCCAGAATAGCTTCCCAATACTCGCTTTTAGGAATCCCCTCATCATATTTTTTCCTAAATATGCTTTCGCCTTGCATGGCAAGGATCGCTGTGTTGAACATGGTCATGGGATGGGCATCATCGGGCATTTCTCGCAAAACATTCCAAACATATTCCGGAACTTTTAGGTGAGACGAAAATTCTTTTTTCAAATTATCCAATTCCGTTTTTTCCGGCAACTTTCCTATAAGCAGTAAATAAAATACTTCTTCAGGAAGGATATGAGTGATATCGAGAAGCGGAATACCGCGGATTATGAGCCCTTTGTCCGGATCTACAGAGGACGTATCACATACAAATGCTTTTATACCTCTTAAACCTGAATATGCTTGGGAAACGGTTACATCACTGATTTTCTGATCACCATTTTTAGAAATTAACTGCTTAATCTCGTTTTGTACGTTTGGTATCTGATTGCGTAATTCTTTTTTAAGCATGCTCATATATAAACCTCAA
>CAYNPR010000326.1:0-1838 GCA_964399115.1 uncultured bacterium
ACCCAAATCCCTTTAATCCATCCACTACTTTCAGTTATTCCGTAACACAACCGGGGGAAAGTGAACTAACTTTGTATACTGTTATGGGGCATCTGGTTTCCAAAATTTTTACCCGTTATAGCACAATAGGCAATCATCAGGTAGAATGGTCAAACGGCTATCATCTATCCAGCGGATTGTACATTGCCAGGTTGACCCATAATTCCGCCATCAAAACCAAGAGAATCCTGATAATAAAATGAAAATCATTAACATCGGCAAGAAACACTGCATTCAGCTTCTGTTCTTTCTGCTCATGGTCCCGGTTATCGAAGGGAAACCCTATCGTGGCGGTGAACTTAGGACAATAGATACATATCGATATGGTAGATATGAAGTAAGAATGAAGTCGGTTACCGGAAGCGGGGTGGTCAGTTCATTCTTCACCTACCGTGACTTTTGGTCGGAAGGCCTTACAGGTTCACATCACTGGAATGAAATTGATTTAGAGTGGCTGGGTAATCATGACGACAAAGTACAAACAAACTTGATTATCCAAAACGGGTGGGATTTACCTGAGCTGGTTTATCTTGATTTTAACCCTCATGAAGATTTTCACACATATGCCATTGAATGGACTCCGGATTATGTCGCTTTTTTTGTTGATGACCAGATGATAAGGTGGGTTGACAATTTTTATGCAGATTCCCTTTACCATTACCAGAAGATTATGATGAATATTTGGCAGCCGACTTGGATAGACTGGGTGGGAGAGTTTGATGATGACATACTGCCGGTTTATGCCTACTACGATTGGGTGAAGTATTACGCCTACGTTCAAGGGTCCGGTAATGCAGGCACCGATAATAACTTCATCATGTTTTGGGAAGATGATTTTGACGACTGGGACACTGACCGATGGCAGAAAGCGACACATACCTTTGACAATAACAACGTAGACTTCATTGAAGAAAACGTGGTTTTCTATGACGGCTATATGATCCTCTGTATGACCACTCCTGATAATACTGGATATGAACCGGAAGGCCCTGAGTATACGTTACAAAATCCAGGGTTTGAATCAAATTTTGACAATTGGTCGGTTTGGCCTGAAAACCTTACGAACTATTCCGTGGTTACCGAACCTGTGTTACATGGCAATCACTCTCTAAAGTTGTTTGGACAAAACACGGGAACGACAAATAGTACTTCGATTTATCAAACCTTTAACCCTTCCCAAGGAGACGAATTCACCTTTTCGGGATTCGTTTATACAGCGTCTGATGACCCCATACTTGGAGAAAATACCACATTTCTTGAGCTAACTTTTTTTGATGAGAACTGGAACGTATTGGGTGAACAACCCGTATCATCGACAATTACAAGTTCATCGCCTGCCGATCAGTGGATTCCATTAAGTGTTTCAGGTACGGCGCCCAATGGTGTCGTGTCTTTTCACGTCGCTATGATATTTAGACAAGTCAATGATGCCGATGGCTCGGTTTATTTCGACGACCTAAGCTTGTCTTATACAAATCTGTCAACAAGTTCTGATTTAGCTTCAGCAAATCATACCGTCTTTCAGACTTATCCAAATCCATTTAACAAACGTATTGTTATTCAGTTCAAAGTTGAAGATTCCAGTCCGGTGACGCTGACCATTGTAAACGTATTGGGACAGCACGTCAAAACAGTCGTAGAGGAGGGTCTTTATTCAGGCGAATATAAACTTTCCTGGGATGGGACGGATCATAATGGAAAAGAGTTGCCGTCCGGCGTCTACTTTGCAATGCTTGAAGACATGGATGGGATTGAAGTACAAAAAATAATTCTATTAAAATGATACGTAAAATGATGAC
>CAYNPR010000327.1:0-1838 GCA_964399115.1 uncultured bacterium
GGACAGGGACAATGGCTGATATTATATTATTCGTCTTTTTATTATAAGAAAACCCATTTTTATAAATTGTCTCATTATTAATGAAATCAATTGTCTTATCCGCATCTATATTATAATACTGATCCGCATCCATAAAGATTGGTGTTGCATTATTATACACAATCGCATTTACAGACGCAATGAACGTTAATGTGCTTACAATGACTTCATGGCCAGATTCAATACCAGCTAACCTCAAAGAAACTTGTAAAGCTGCAGTGCCATTGACACAGGAAACTGCATATTTTGAACCTGTATATTCTGCAATCTTTTTTTCAAATAGATCCACGTATTTTCCTGCAGAAGACACCCATTCTGTATCAATACATTCTTTTACATATTTCAATTCATTCCCATTTAATGAAGGGACAGAGAGTGGGATAGAAAAATCAGGCATTCACAAATTTCTGGGCTAACAACATCGTTTCAAGGGCGTCTCCTAATTCCATTCCGGGAAGGTTAAGGCAACCCTTACCTACCATGTCAATAAATGATTCCATTTGTCTATAGAATCCCGGTTTAAATTTTAAATCAACTTCATCCGGAAGAATTTCTTTCTCGTTCAAGTCAGTATCAAACCATATTCCTTTTTCAAGAGGATTAAATTTCACTGTAATACCATCACCGTATAAGGTGGCAGACCATCCGCCAGGAGAAAACCAGTGGGAGGTGTAGGTTCCCAATGCGCCAGATTCAAATTCAATGGCTGCGGTAAATTGGTCGCCGTTTTTTTCATTGAGACTATTTGAAAGTGTGTTAATACTTTTTATCTCACCACCAAAAAAGTGCAAAAGATCTATTGTATGGGTGCTGTTGGCGTAAATCCAATTTTCTTTTATGCCATTTGGCATGTCCCTATCAGCAATGTTCCAAAAGCGTTCATGGCCTTCTACAGCCACACCTAAAAGATCGCCGTTTTGATTTATGAGTTCAATTCCTTTTTGAAAAATGGAATAGTACCTGCGGTTAAAGCCCACCATAGTTTTTGTGCCGTGCATATCTGCCAACTCCACTAAAGTTTTTGTTTGTTCAGGTACAATCCCTGGTGGTTTTTCAAGAAAAAGTGGAATATTGGCAGTAATCAATTTTTTGGTAACTTCGAAAATCTGGTTTGCTGACACCAATATCATTAAAGCATCTGGAGTACATTTATTTATAAGATCATCAATATTATTGTATACATTCTCAACGGAATATCTTTTGGCAAGATATTCAGCTTTTGAATTAGTTCGGGATGTTATTCCTACCGCATCGACACCAACCATCTGCTGAATAACTTTCAAATGCTCGTGGGCAATAAAACCCGCACCAATAATTCCCAGGCGAATGTTAGACATGATAAAGCCCTGATTTGAATAATTGGTTATTTTCTTTTAACCAGACAATGGTTTCCGATAAACCCTGGTTTAAATCATATTCAGGTTTCCACGATGAAACCTTAATCAATTTTTCATTATTACATACCAATCGTTCCACTTCGCTATTTTCAGGTCGAATCCGTTTTTCATCAGCATGAATCGTTAAATCAATATTCATTAATTGAGAAATTTTCTTGACTATATCGCCAATTGAGATTTCTGTATTCATTCCAATATTTGTCACTTCGCCGAAGAAAGAATCAGATTTATAAATCTCCGAAAACCCATTGCATGTATCTTTTACAAAAGTCAAATCTCGCGTTGGAGACAGACTCCCTAATTGAATTTCAGGTTTCCCATTGAGTATTTGAGATATAATAGTGGGGATTATGGCTCTTGCCGATTGTCTTGGCCCATATGTATTAAAGGGACGTGCTATTT
>CAYNPR010000328.1:0-1837 GCA_964399115.1 uncultured bacterium
TCGCAGATCGTTATTTCAGCACCGAGAGAATCCTTGCTTTCCTGGTGACGGCTGGAGGTATAGTAAAATGGATCACCGCTTCCCAAACTGATTATCAATCCTGGCTGGTCCTGTCCATTATTTATAGCGTACTCTATATGCCAACCTTAGCCCTGTCCAATTCCATTACTTTTTCTCATATTGAAAACCAGGAAAATGATTTTCCAAAGATCCGGGTTTGGGGCACCATTGGCTGGATCGTAGCCAGTTGGGCATTTCCAATGATCTGGCTTCAGACAGACCTGCACTTTCAATGGCTCCCACCCTTCATCGTCGGAGTAGAAGTCCCGAATGTCACCGCCCGTTTGGCTGATGCCCTAAAATTTTCGGGAGTCATTTCCATTACCTATGGGGTTTTCTGCTTTATGTTGCCCCATACGCCACCGAAACAAGATGCCGTGGAAAAACTGGCCTTTAAAAAAGCATTCGAACTATTCAAACTCTCTTCCTTTACTACATTGGTCGTTGCCAGCCTGGCAGTGAGCATTATCCACCAGATCTATTTTCTTCAGACTGGGCCTTTCCTTTCCAGTATTGGTATCCTGGACAGCCAGATTGGCCCAGCTATGACAATTGGCCAGTTCGCCGAGATACTGACCATGGCATATTTGGGAATTTTTCTCAAAAGATTGGGGTTTAAGAAAGTGATCACCATCGGGGTTTCTGCGTATTTTATGCGCTATGCGATTTTTGGAACGGAATCGTTCCCCGTTTGGATCATGGTTGTAAGCCAGGCCTTTCATGGCTTCTGTTATGCCTTCTTTTTTGCCGCTGCTTACATTTATGTAGATAAGTTGGCAGATGATGATGTTCGCCATTCCGCCCAAACTGTGTTTGGGATTATCATTCTTGGCGGCGGGCCGGTGATTGGTGGCTGGCTCTCCGGTTATCTCCAAAGTATGTACACGGTGGGTACTGTGTTTAATTATTCTAATTTTTGGTACACCTTGTCAGCCATGGGTCTGGCAGCTTCCGTCTTTTTCTTAATTTTTTTCCGAGAACAGTTGAAAAAGGACCAATATGAAAATATTTTGGTTAATGAGCTGTTACAGATCATTATTGGTATAGTATTACTCTATATTTTAATTATGCTAAAATAAAAAGGTATTTTGTATGAGTAGCAAACGGCTCGGCATCGGATTTATTGGAGGTGGTTTCATTACCCGGTTTCATATTCAATCTTTAATCGGTGTACGTGATTGCCATGTTTTGGGTGTGACGTCAAAAACAAAAAGTTCTGCTGAAGAATCTGCTGCCTTATCTTGTGAATTAGGTGTCGGCAATGCTACGGCATATGATTCAATTACGGAGATGATAGCCAACCCTGATATCGATGCTCTCTGGATTTGTGCACCAAATTTTACCCGGATCGAAGTCATGGAAGAGATCGTATCTGCCATCGAGACAGGCAAAGGTGAATTGATTGGCGTTGCCTGCGAAAAGCCACTGGGACGAAATGTAAAAGAAGCCAAACGGGTACTTGAACTCACACAACAGGTTGGTTTGCTGGATGGTTATTTGGAGAATCAGGTTTTTGCGCCTTCAATAACTCGAGGAAAAGAGATTATATGGGCCCGGGGCGCCGCCACAACTGGACGGCCGTACCTGGCTCGTGCCGCCGAAGAGCACAGCGGTCCTCATATGCCATGGTTTTGGGAAGGAGAACTGCAGGGAGGTGGTGTTCTTAACGATATGATGTGTCATTCCGTAGAGGAAGCTCGTTTTATGTTGACTGCACCAGGCGCCAGCCGCGATTCATTAACCCCCTTAAGTGTAAATGCTTATGCATCCTGCCTGA
>CAYNPR010000329.1:0-1818 GCA_964399115.1 uncultured bacterium
TTTAAAAACTCAACAAAAAAGAATAAAAAACAATCTGGATAAACGCATCAAAACCGTCTTGGACCACGGCCAGTACATTATGGGTCCTGAAGTGTTTGAATTGGAAGAAAAACTGGCAGAAAATGTGGGCCTGAAACATTGTATTTCCTGTTCTTCAGGCACCGATGCACTATTGATTCCACTCTTAGCCAGGGAAATTGGGCCTGGTGATGCAGTGTTAACCACAACTTTCACTTATATAGCCACAGCAGAGGTGATCAAACTCATAGGCGCAACGCCCATTTTCGTGGATATTGATCCCAAGACCTTCAATATGAATCCGGATTTCATTCCCGATGCAGTCAATGAAGCTAAAAAGAAGGGTTTGAATCCCAATGCGATCATTCCCGTGGATTTGTTTGGTCTTCCTGCACAATTCGATGTAATTGAAAAATTTTCCAGCGAGAATGACCTGTTTTTACTGGAAGATGCGGCACAGGGTTTTGGTGGAGAGATTGGCGGAAGAAAAGCAGGTTCATTCGGCGATGTGGCAGCTACGTCGTTTTTCCCGGCTAAGCCATTGGGATGTTACGGTGATGGAGGAGCCATTTTCACCAACGATGATGATTTGGCTGCAGTCATGAAATCAATTCGGATCCATGGTGGAGGATCCGACAAATACGACAATGTTTGCGTTGGGATCAACGGCCGATTGGATACCCTTCAAGCTGCAGTGCTACTCGAAAAACTGGCTATTTTCCCGGATGAAGTGGTAGAGCGAAACAAAGTTGCGCAGTATTACAGCGACAATATGCCTGGCGGTTTTAGAGTTCCTCATGTTCCCAAGAATTATCTCTCATCCTGGGCTCAATATTCTATTCTTGCTGAATCAAAGCAAAAAAGGGACAGTGCCATTGAATTACTCGAATCACACGGAATTCCTACTATGATCTATTACCGGATCCCGTTGCATTTGCAAAAAGTATTTTCCGACTTAGGCTTTAGAGAGGGAGATTTTCCAGTCTCGGAGAATGCTGCGAATCATATATTTTCCATTCCCATGCATCCATATTTAAGAAGAGAGCAGCAGGATCGCATTTTAGATGTCTTAGAGCAACAATCGTAATGGATAGAAAAATAACTTTATCGGGTAAATCAAACGTAAAAAGAATTCTTGTGACGGGAGGAGCAGGTTTTATTGGTTCCCATCTTTGCGAAAAGTTATTGAACCTAGGACACGAAGTCATTTGTGTTGATAATTTCTTTACTGGCTCAAAACAGAATATTGACCATGTATCGGCTCATAAAAGATTTGAGTTTATTCGGCATGACATAACCTTTCCGCTTTACCTAGAGATCGATCAAATTTACAATCTGGCTTGTCCTGCAAGCCCAGTTCACTATCAATATGATCCTGTACAAACGATTAAAACAAGTGTTCATGGCTCCATAAATATGCTCGGGTTGGCAAAGCGAACCGGTGCACGGATTCTTCAAGCATCTACCTCGGAAGTGTATGGAGATCCAACCGTCCACCCACAACCGGAATCATATGTGGGAAGCGTAAACCCCATTGGCTCTAGGGCTTGCTATGATGAAGGAAAGCGCGCGGCGGAGACCCTGTTTTTTGACTATCACAGACAACACCAGGCGGACATTCGGATTGTTCGAATATTCAACACCTATGGACCAAACATGGCCAAGAATGATGGACGAGTCGTTTCCAATTTTATCGTACAGGCATTAAGGGGCGATCCCATCACGCTTTATGGCGATGGAAAACAAACGCGATCTTTTTGTTACGTAAACGACTTGGTATCGGGGTTAATCATGATGATG
>CAYNPR010000330.1:0-1785 GCA_964399115.1 uncultured bacterium
TCGTCGTTCCAATTGGAGATAGTGAAATATTTCATCTGGAATTTCAAACGCATTGGGCGCAAATACATATTTATTCAATAACGTCATTGACCATTTTTGTTTATCTCCCGGGACTGGAACAAAGGGTTTTCTCCCGCCTTTTTGACCAAACATGGACCTGTCTAAATACACGCCTCCCACATACCGAGAAATTGTATTTGCGGAAAAACCATATTCTCTATTTAATATTGAATACGCATCCGCAAAAGCATGATATGATTCACCGCTTATTTCATATCTTTGTCTAAGCCCTTTATACAACGATCGAACAATATCCATTCTTTGTTGTGCATATCCTACGGGATCATCGCTCATATCTGAAACCATGATGCGAGGATCAATCCCTTTTCCCGGTGAACGCATATCATCAGCATCGTTACCAAAACCCAATGCTTTTTCAGTAGATCGGCTTAATAATTCTGTTTCTCTGATTTTTTCTTCGATTGGATTCTCAAAGGCGGATGTATAGCCAAACTGTACTGCCCAAATGTCATAGGGGCCTGGGATTGTAGAATAAAATTGTCCGTGCCGTTTTGGATCATCATTCACGTTGGCCGCAACATAATCCATTACGGAAGCCGTAAGGCCGATGGGTTCGGTTACGACTCGATCATGGATATTTTGTAAGCTGTGTAAGTTGCTTGCATAAAAATTATGGCTCAACCCAAGAGTATGGCCCACTTCATGGAGAGTAAGCTTCACCAAGCTCTCATAAATCATGCGATGTTGTTCCAACTGTGAAAACTCTCCCATTGTATTTAATGCAGTCATTCCAAACATATTTCCCTGATGTAGATAATTCCCGGCAAGACAGGGTTGCTCCGGAGAAAGCTCATCTTCTTTTCGTATTGTTCTGTGGAGTTTCTCATATTTTACCCGATTCGTGAAATATACGTATTCGAGCATAATGTCCGCACCAAGGATCTGGCCCGTTCTCGGATTAACAAAGCTTGGTCCATAGCCTCCAAATGGCGGCTGTGGAGACGATGTCCAGCGAAGGACGTTATACCGAATATCTCCTGCGTTCCAATCAGCGTCGTCGGGTTGAATTTTCACTTGGATTGCATTCCTAAACCCCGCTTTTTCAAAGGCCTTGTCCCAAGCCAAAACGCCTTCTTTTATCGCATCGCGAAACTCGTGAGGTGTGGTGTTTTCTATCCACCACACGATAGGTTTAACGGGATCAGATATATCCATGTTTGGATCTTTTTTTTCCAAGTGCCATCGATGAATTAAATCCCGGTACGGTGTTACATCGTCAGGCGTGGTCATGTTGGTAACCTGTGTTGTGAAATAACCAACCCTTTGATCTTCAAAACGTGGCTTGTAATTGTTGTTCGGCATTTGAATAAAACTATGCTGCAGTATCACATTTACGGATCGAGCATCCGTTAATCCTTCATCCGAGCCTCGATTAGTCGGCATAGGATTACTATACGCATACTGTACAGAAATATCCGTATTTTCAGGATAATTATTTATAGCAGCATACTTGGTGCGGTTTTTAACCAGTTTTCCAAGCTTAAAGGGGTTTTTGTTGGTGCTTCCGGGAACAATTCCCCTAGATATCTGATGCAGTGCCTCTGTCAAAAAAACATCATCAACGCCAACCAACACATTGCCGTCTTTTTGCGCCGTAATAAATGACGATGCTAAGATGGCTGTGCTTACGTTTGCATCTGCTGCTTTGCTAAGTGGGTTTTCCGGATCAAACCACAATGCATTATTCTTAATCTCAAATTCAAT
>CAYNPR010000331.1:0-1763 GCA_964399115.1 uncultured bacterium
TTTTGATCCTCTTCCTGCTGAGTTTCTGAATCCTTATCTTGGCTTGACTGTTGATCCTTATTTTGCTGGTTTTCCGAATTCTGATCTTGATTGGATTGCTGATCCTGCTTTTGTTCTTGATTTTGGAGTTGGTGCTTTATTAACTCGAAATTAACCTTTGCGTCTTCGTCGGAAGGGTCCAACTCTATCGCTTTTCGATAAAATGCAGAACCCTCTTCCAACTTTTGTTGTTCCCTGAACAGATTCCCCATGTTATAGTAAGCTTTTGAGGCTAAAAATTTATCTTCTGCATTCAAGACCGCATTCAAATTTCTTACTGACGTTTCATAATCCTTTTGCTGATATGCGGTGACTCCCAGATCGAATTGAGCCGAAGGATCATTTTTACGATTTTGTAGAATATTTTCATAATAGGCTCGAGCTTCATCGTATTTACCTTTTTGATATAAAGACTGTCCCTTATCCTGAGCAAGTATAATTTCGAATAATAAGCATATAAGTATAATACGCATCATAACGGTTTCCGTTTGGGCTTTGTGGGCCATATAAAACCAATAACAAGAAATCCCAATGAAAGTAACCCTACAGCCTGATAGCGATCTTCGTATTCTGAAAACTCATGTGTACTGATTGTTTTTTTTTCCATATTCTCTATGGATTCGATGATGTCTAAATGTGTATCTCGTGTATTCGAAAACCAAAAATAGGTTCCATTCCCAGCAGCGGCAACATCTTTTAAAATGACTTCATTCACGATAGACGTTACCAATTTCCCTTTCTTGTCTCGTTTATATTCTTGTGCTTTATTTTTTCGATTTTTTACCGGAATTAAACTTCCTATGGCTGATCCGACCCCTACTGTGTTGATCTGCAACCCTGTACGGGCAGCTTGTTCCGCCAGTTCAACCGTTTCTCCTTCATGATCTTCGCCATCCGTAACAAGAAGCATAACCTTGAATTTATCCTTCTCTTCCATAAAAGCGGACATGGCTGTTTTGATTGCGGCACTCATGGCAGTCCCTTGCGTTGGAATCATGTCCGTATCAATTTCATTAAGAAACAGCATGGCAGCTTCATAGTCCGTTGTTAAGGGAAGGTAAAGATGGCTGGTCCCGGCAAACACAATGATGGCAACACGATCCCCTTTCAATTTCCGAATTAATTGACCTAATTCGAATTTTGCCTTCGCTAGGCGAGAAGGTTTTACGTCTTCCGCATCCATACTGGTGGATGTATCCAATGCAATGACCAAATCGACACCTTTCCTTTCTACAGGGCGAATCCGGGTTCCAATCTGTGGCCCTGATGCAGCCAAAGTTAAAAAAGTTAATCCCAGAAAAATAAATTGGTTCCGTAATCGTATACGATTTTTGTCAACATTCAATTTTATCATCTTCAACATTTTTTCCGATGCGCTCGGGAATAACCCGTCCGACTGTTTATTTTTGAGTCGCCAAAACACCCATAGGAGGAATTGAAAAACCAAAAACAAAAGAATCCACGAATAACGAAAAGACATTAGGCCGGGATCCTTTCGATGTATCTTCGCGTGTTTTCCATTACAAAGCCAATTAAAAATGCGGGAATCAAAAACCAACCATAAAGATCTTTGTAACGGGTATATTCCCTGACTTCTATTTCAGACCGTTCCAGTTGGTCAATTTCCTTGTAAATTGTATTCAATGCGCCCACATTTGTCGCTCGGAAGTATTTTCCGCCTGTAATACCGGCAATCTCTTTTAAGGATTCTTCATCAATTTCAT
>CAYNPR010000332.1:0-1745 GCA_964399115.1 uncultured bacterium
CCTTCCCGTTCAACAGAAGTAAGTAAGATTTCTCCAGCTCCTAATCGTTCAACTTTTTTTGCCCACGAAACAACTTCTAACCCTGTACTCATTCGACCGTTATCTGTGAAAACTTCGTAAGATCCATCATCTTTTCGTTGTGCTTCTATGGAAATTACTATGCATTGTGAGCCAAACATATGTGCTGCTTCATGCACAAGTTCAGGGTTTTTTGTTGCTGCGGTGTTGATGGCAACTTTGTCAGCACCTAGATGAAGTAAAGCACGAATATCTTCAGTATTACGCACACCTCCACCTATGGTAAACGGTATAAATACATGCTCTGATGCTTTGTTTACAATGTTTAATAAATTCTGTCTTTGGTATAAATTTGCCACAATATCAATGTATACGAGTTCATCTGCTCCTTGCAGATAATATTCTTTTGCTAATTCTTGAGGTTTTCCAATAACACGAAGACATTCAAAATGCACGCCTTTTACCACGTTACCACCTTTAACATCTAATCGGGAAATAATGCGTTTATATTTCATTTTAAATATTACCCGGCACTATATGTTCTTCAAATCAAATCCCTTAAATACATTGGGGACTTTGATGTCTAATCTTGGTGTGATTCTAACTAAACGTATGTTATATATATTAAATTAAATTACAGTCCAACCACCATCTACCATAATGGTTGCACCAGTGATATAGGAGGATGCATCAGATGCCAGGAAAAGTGCCGTTGAAGCGATTTCATCCGCACGTCCCATACGATTAAGCGGTACTTTTTTGTTATATTGCTCAATAAATACTGGATCCTGCGTATCACTTTTTCCAGCCATGTGGCCTTGTAAACCTCCGGGACAAATTGTGTTTACACGAACGTTAAATTGACCGTAGTAGGAAGCCATCTGGCGGGTTAAATTTGTAATACCACCCTTTATTGCTGCGAAAGACATATTTTCATGTATATTGGTTCCCTCGTATACTGAAATATCTTGGCCTAAGATACCGTATATGGATCCTAATTGAATGATGCTCCCATTTTTATTTTTTCTTACCATCGCTTCAGCTGTCAGCCGTGCCAACCAAGAAAAAGAATTCATGTGCATATCTACATTTTTTCGAAAGGACTCGATTGAAATATTCTTAAATGAGTTTTTACTCCAATCTTCGGTGCGAGGATAAGAACAATTAATAAATACATCAGGATAACCGTATTCATTGATTAGTATATCATAGTTTTTATCCATTTGCTGCATATTAGCACAATCAAACGATTTATAACTTATTCCATAACCTTTATCATGCATTTCATTCATAAATGCCTTCCCGATTTCATCATTTAGATCAAGCACGATAGTTTTTGCACCGGCCATAGCAAATGCAATTGACACTTCCCTGCCAATGAGGCCCAATCCACCAATCACAAAAGAAATTTTATTATCCAGACGAAATTTTTGCAAGTAATCAACCATAACTATCTTTTGAATTCCCAATAATATTCTCGACAAAATCCCAGTCCAGTTGCGTATCTATATCCACGGATCGTTCCTCTGGCATAATGTAGAGTGAAGTTTTTTCTACAAATAATGTGTTGTAATTCATCAAAGCTTCTCGTTTCCAAATGTAGATAGATGCATTCATATCAAACACAGGAGGTGCATTTTGACGAAATTCTGGAAATCTATCTAGCTGTTTTACTAATTCAACCTTACCATTCACTATTTCTACCATATTATATTAAGGATTTTTTT
>CAYNPR010000333.1:0-1734 GCA_964399115.1 uncultured bacterium
GAAGATATGATGCGGCAGTTACGATTATTGCAAAAAACATCAATCACTCTTTGTCGCCAGTTCCTCACGAAAATTGCAGTTAAATTATTCATTCTTCCAGTTCTTTGGGTTCTTCATGCTGGCCCAGTTGAAGCTCCGATATCTTTTCCATAGGTTTTTCCAAGGCTCGGCGTCGCGGACCTTTCAGGTCTTCATAATGGGTCGTTAACGTTCCAAGGGTTTTTCCAAATGATTCCAGTTTTTCCACAAACTTCAACCATTGTTTCGAGAAGATGCCCACTTGTTCCTGCATCTCTCCCGCTTTTTGTTCCATGGCAAAATTGGATACGGCTTGACGAATGAGAGACAGAACCGCATAAAGCGTAATGGGAGAACACAGCATGATCTTCCGTTCCAGGGAGAAATCAATCAAATCATGGTCTTCCTGATTCAGAAATGCATAAATACTTTCGTTGGGTATAAAGAGAAGTACGTAATCCACCGTTCCGCCTTCCGGATTTACGTAGGATCTTTTAGCAACCTCCTTTACACGATTTCGGACATCATTCAGAAACGCCTTTTTTTCTGCTTCCTTTTCAGAATCGGATTCCGCTGCAACGTAATTTTCATAATGAGCCAAAGGAAATTTGACGTCCATGTTAATGGATTTATCATCCGGTAGATAAAACGTGAAATCCGGCCTTTCCGAACCGGATTGAGTTTGCTTGTCGTAATTGATTCCTTCGGTGAGTCCAATAAAGTTCAGGATATCTTCGACCATTCTCTCCCCCCATTGCCCCCGGGCCTGGGAACTGGAAAGGATCTGGCGTAATTGAGAGGTGGTGTCCGACAATCCTTCGACACTTTTACGGGATTCTTCCATCTGGGATTTAAGGGCCACCGTATGATCCGACAGGCTTTTTAAATTCGTTTTCATTTCCTTCAAAGTGGAATCGATGAGTTCTTTTTTCTTACCCAGTTGGTCATCAGATGATTTCAGCAATTCGTTGAACCGGGATTCTGCGAGTTTCAAGAACGTATCCAGATTTGCATCCAGTGCCTGTTTCGAAAGATCTCCAAATACGGATTTGAGGTGGTCTTGGTTTTCCCTGATTGATCCAATTTCCTTTTGACGTAGGATCCAGATGATCCCGCCTCCGATCAGGAAACCTAAAATAAACGGTACAATGCCAGAAACATCCATATGCTATAACGTCAGTGAAAACGAGTTTACCAATATACCTGGGCAGGTAGTAGCACCCAGGGAACGGCCGCCATAGGTTTCCACTTCCGGATTGACGCTGACCTTGTCTTCCACATCCACAAGCTTATCGCCAAAGAAGTTGTAGAAGGAATCATCAAATCGCATGGTTTCAATCGGTGCAACAATTTCGCCGCTCTCAACCCAAAAACATGCATACCGAGTTAAGCCTGTAATACGGCCACCGGCATTGTCGCTCCAGTTCAGGTAGTGGATATTGGACAAATAAAGACCTTTGCCCAATTGACCAACCACGTCGTTGTGATTCAAACTGCCCGATTTCATTTTGGGAGACCGCATATATTCTCCGCCTTCCGCAAAATTAGATTCAACCTCATATTCCTTGGCCGATCTGGAACTGATCAATGTGTTTGTAAGAACTCCATTTTCTATCAAAGTAAGCTGCTCGGGTGCGACTTCACCGTTCGAGTTAAATTGCGGACAAAATCCTGGTGAAAAATCTTCCACTACAGAAAATTTTGGTGACAGCCTTA
>CAYNPR010000334.1:0-1724 GCA_964399115.1 uncultured bacterium
CCGCCTATTTCTGATTTTCCATCAACAACTTCTTCGTTAGCCAGTACAGCTTTTAATTCAGGGCACCAGTTGACGGGGACCTTTGCTTCGTACGCCAATCCTTTTTTATACAGTTGCAAAAAAATCCACTGAGTCCATTTGTAATATTTTTCATCCGTCGTGTTGATTTCCCTGTCCCAATCATAGGAGAAACCCAGCATTTTGATTTGCCGGCGATAATTATCAATATTGGTTTCGGTCGTTACTTTGGGATGGGTTCCGGTTTTTATGGCAAATTGTTCTGCAGGCAGGCCAAAGGCGTCCCAGCCCATGGGATGCAATACGTTATAGCCTTCCAGCCTTTTATACCGGGAATAAATGTCCGTAGCCGTGTAACCCAGGGGATGTCCCACATGCAGTCCGGCTCCCGATGGATAGGGGAACATGTCCAGGATATAGAGTTTTTCCTTTTTTGGATCCACTTCGACCTTGAAGGATTGAAATTCCTCCCAGTGTTTTTGCCATTTGGCTTCTATTTTTTGATGATCATATTGCATAAAAAAAGGGGTGTGAAATTACTTTCACACCCCATCTTAAAAAATGGTGTTTCTTTGATCTCAAAAACCAAATGATAATCCAATGGAAATTTTTTCATCCGTAGCATGATAATACTCACCGGTTTCAGGATTTAGAATGTCGTTATCAGCATACCGCGTAATATACTTATTGGTATAATTCAAGTCTATGTACAATAATTCCATAAATGTCGCAATGGAGATTTTCAATTCATGTTCCAAAAGATAATCATTAAAATCGTCTATTTTAGGTTTATAAAAGAAACGATAATCAAACATCAGACTCTCATCAAAAAGTTTTAATTTAATTTTGGGACGAATCGAGTGTCTATAAAATTTTTCTTTTCCACCCTGCATTGTAAGTAATGAATCATAAGCATAATACACAGAATCTCCATTTTCTAAATAACTTATATCCCAATAAGCTGAATTTGTATCAACTACCACAGAGTCGTATGCCATAAATGAATATTCTTCATAAGTCTCTGATTCCGCCAAGAATGCATAACTGATGGACAATCCAAAGGGGCCACTCACTTTGGCACCGAGACCATAATTCAGCCTATCTTCAAGTCCTACGGTTTTATCGAATGATTTTTGGAAAAATAAGAAAGGTGAATATCTTTTTTGTGCCCAGAGATCGAATTTAAGCGTTAGGTATTGATCGTCCGAAAAGGGTTCGCCGTCAAATTTATCGTCGCTTCTGTTAAAACCAAGGTAGAACTCCGTATCCGTTAATGGTCCAACGTCGCCGTTCAGCGTAAAATCAAACCCATAATACATAGACAAAAAGTCTGTGTTCCCTTTATCCTGAGAATAGCTCACATCAACGCTGGTATACATTTCACGTCCACCCTCTTCTTCGGCAAAGGTTGTGTCTTCAACAGTTGTATCTGCAACAGGTGGATCTGCAACAGTTGGATCTTCTGAAACTTGGGCAAATAAAGGAATGGAAACCAATATTAGGATAGCGGCTAATTTATTAATTCTTTTAAACATTCATTTACTCCGTAGAATCGTTATAAGAGTATAATTGGAATTACTGAAATAAAAAAGGGTATGAAATCATACCCTTTTTTATTGTTTTTATTGAAAAAGAACTTGGTTATTTATTGCCAAATACCTTAGAGAAAAAACCTTTCTTCTTCTTTCCGCCTTTACCGCCTTTTG
>CAYNPR010000335.1:0-1701 GCA_964399115.1 uncultured bacterium
CATCGATACCTTAGCCACTATCGTTCCTTAAAAGAAACAATAGTTTCTGGGAAATATGGACAACCTCTTTGGGTAAGGGGAGTATACGGAAAAGGATTCGACAAGTCCTTTTTTGAGGGATGGAGAGCTAATAAAACTCTTGCTGGTGGAGGGATATTTTTTGATCAGGGGATTCACATGTTGGATATGATAATAAATTTGCTTGGGGATCTTGAAGTTGTAAATGTTCTAATGGATAAGGATAAAAATGGATTTGGAATTGATATTAATATGTTCATTCATTTCAGGTCTAAAGAAGGGGTACCAGTCTCTCTCCATTCATCAATGTTACAGTGGCGACACAAGCTTACTTTAGAAATAGGAACTGAAGAGGCAGTGATAGGAATTGACGGAATTATGAGTTCAACAAAAAGTTATGGAAATGAAACCGTTAGAATAGACCGACATTGGAGGAATAATTTCGTGGAGTCTGAGATTAATGAATATTCAAACCCAGACTACTATACTTTTCGAAAAGAATGTATTGATTTTATAAATTCAATCATCAATGATGTACCCATTGCCAATGGTACCATAAAAGATGCTTTAAGAATAATGAAGCTGGTTGACGACATTTATTCTTATAAGTAGAAATTGGAACCTATGTTGACATCCATAAGCATTATGTCATCCATTCGCAAATCTACTGTCAATTTTTTTGACGACTTTTCAACACCTCTTACTAATGAACTAAATGGAGAATCTATTTTATCATCGATTCAAATATTTATAGACCTTATTTTAAAATGATAAATATTGATTTGCCTGTCCAATGTTGCATAACAGTTAAGGCGAATCAAAGGAACAAATCCATTGCAAGGAAATCGTTCAAATTCTAAAAAAAACAGTTAAGATGCGATCAATAATTCATGGCTATCAGTAGTGTGTGATACAAGATATTACCCGTCGAATACTTGGTTCGAGATACATGGAACAATTGGTTGGGACTATACCGCAAAGAAGGTTGGCGTAACCGGTTGAAATCACCAAATTTGTTTTATTCCTTTACAATAATCAGAAAACATATATAACGGAACAAGATATTGTGGTAGACGAAAGTTTCGCCAGTGCTTGATTTTAAAGTCAAATCTTCAGTGCACGATTATGAGGTGAAATTTGTTGAAAATGTATCCCGTGCGTTGGAAAATGAAATTCGAGATGGCGATGTTGTTATTATAGATAATAAAATAAAGGATTTATATCCTGATTTATTAAATGATTTAAATAACTATATAAATGTAATTGGTCTTGATGCTTACGAAGATCAAAAAAGTTACGACGGGCTAATTCCTATCATTCAGGAATTAATCAATAGTGGGTTTAGGAAAAGCCATCGGCTTATAGGCATTGGTGGCGGCATTATTCAGGATATCACTGCGTTTACAGCATCTATCATGTATCGTGGAGTTAATTGGGTTTTTTTCCCGACCACTTTGCTGGCACAAGGGGACAGCTGTATTGGCAGTAAAACATCCATTAATTTTGGTAAATACAAAAATCAAGTCGGCGGATTTTACCCACCAAATAAAATTTTTATTCATTTGGATTTTCTTGATACGCTTTCTGCCGCAGATTTTCAGTCGGGATTAGGTGAAATGAGCCATTATTTCGTAGTGGCCGGAGAAAAAGATTTCCAAGAGTATAAACAGGATTATGAAAATG
>CAYNPR010000336.1:0-1680 GCA_964399115.1 uncultured bacterium
CGTCCTCCGGAGATAAAATTAAAATATCCGCATCAACGTAATTGGAAGACAATGATCCTTTATCAATCATTTGGCCATTGTTGAGATGATCACTCTCTTTTGTATTTCTTTTTGGATCGACTCTAAACTCCATTGGAGTCGCAAAAGGATCATCAACCAACGGCATGGCGATTCGACCTCCGTCCATTTTTGTTAAAATTGTAACATATTCAATCGCCGGTTCCATGACTCGGTTTGCAGGAATCTCACCAAACCATGATGATCCCATTTCAAATTCCATTGGAATTTCTTGGAAACTTAACTCTCCTTTCACACGAAAAAATAACGTACCGTGCAGAATGGGATCCTGGGTAAATAGAAATTGACTAATTAAAACAGCTTCGCCTGATGCCACATTGGTTGGAATGGAATGATAATATAGATCATTTGACTGAGTATGGACAATTCCAGTCGCAACAAGGAATGATGAAAGAACCACAATCCAAATATGGTTTCGCATGGGTAAGATATTATTGGAATTTATAGGGAAGGAAAACGATTATTGATAATCAATAATCAGAGCTTTTTGCTCACCATTCGGACCTTCCAAATATATGCGAATTTGTGAAGGGCCTTCTTCTTCATCACCAGGATCATCAGGTATGGTATTCTCATCCGTCTCTACTACATCCACTTGACCATCAGGTGTGGACATTCCAGTCATACCTTCCGTTACGTCCACCTCTACACCGGTTTCGTTGTTTACGAGACCAACCAATCCTTCCAATCCAATCACCTGGTCACCCGAAACGGGGTCGGTAATCATCCAAAAATCCGTTCCTTTGACCGATGCTACTGATGTGGGAGTTTGAATAACAAAATCAGTATTTTGTTTGGAAACTTTTGCCCGAATAGTACCAGCATCCATATTGATTTTTTTTGAAATACTGGCTGCAGTTCGTTGACCGGTAATGACAACTTCAGAATTTTCTTTGAGTTTTAAGGTGGTCTTATCATCAATAAAAATCACAGCTGTAAAACCAGATTTACCCGTTCGAATTTTATCTCCATCCGAAAGCACGGTGCCAGGTTTAAGGTTTAAATAGTCTTTATTGCCAACCGCCATCAACTCCACGGTACCTTTCACTTTTGTGGTAACCGCTATTTTATCTCCAATTACAAAAGAAAATAGAATTAAAACCAGTGGAAAAGCTTTTTGGGGTAATTTCATCAATCCACAGTTACGGATTGAATTTGATAAGTATTGCTCTCAATTTGACTTAGAATATAACCGACACTGGCTTCGTCGACAGTTATTCCATTCATTTCAAATTGACCTGTGGGATTGTAGCCTTGAAGCACGTTTCCAGATCCAAAAAATGCATTGAATTGATCATCGCCCAATACTTCTTGAAGTACCATCAAAAATGGGTTCGTGAACATATCTGTATTTTCAACCGTACCGGCAGATCCAATTTTAAATGCATTGATTGTAGACGCCATTTCTTCTTGTCCGATAGTTGTGGGCAAAGAGATCATGATCTGCCATCCATATACTTTTCCTTCTTCCAGAGGATAGGCACCACTGAACGGATATTGAAAACTGTTCACATTATCGATTAGATACCATTCTTCGCTTTGATCAAAAGGCAAAACCCGTTGATCATCCATTGCTTCTTCCAAGGAACTATGTACTTCAGA
>CAYNPR010000337.1:0-1676 GCA_964399115.1 uncultured bacterium
ATAATTAAGACTAATAAATAATATCCAAATTACGAAACTAAATAAGTTGGTGAAGAATTAATACCCACCCATCAGGTTATGAGCCAAATGGACAAGACTTCTTTCAACAGGATTTTACCAAAGATGTGCAGCTGCAAAATCAGCTCCGTGGAGCCTTTTTTATGATAAGATTAATTTTATTCCATATCCGGCGAATATCCACCTTTAGTTGCCAAACTATTCAGCTTTGCCCGTTTATAGAAAGCTTCTTGGGCAATCGAGATATTTCCTGCTTCTCCATCCCAAGCCTTCAATGCCGGTGCTTGTAGAGCACGGCCGAAGGAATAGGTTAGATTCCATGGGCTGTTTTCACCAAGGATCTGATTCATAGCATTCAAGTGTGCCGTTGCATCCTCATCACTTTGACCGCCTGAAAGGAATGCGATTCCTGGTACTGCAGCAGGGACGCTTCTCTTCAAGGCAGTAACGGTCATTTCCGCCACATCCTCCACAATAGCCTGCTCAGAACTTTTATAACCGGAAAGGATCATATTCGGTTTCAGGACCATCCCCTCATAAAGTACACCTTGCCCATACAATTCATAAAATACGGTGTGGAGTACTTCTTCCGTCAAGACAAAACTCTCTTCGATGGTATGTGTTCCATCCATCAAAATTTCTGGTTCCACAATGGGAACGATATCATTTTCCTGGCAGAGTGCTGCATACCGTGCCAGTGCATGTGCATTAGCAGAGACACAAGCGCTGCTTGGTTCTGATTCTCCGATTGTGATCACTGCTCGCCATTTGGCGAATCTCGCACCCAATTGATAATATTCCTTTAATCGATCATTTAAACCATCCAAGCCTTCCGTAACTTTTTCACCATCGAACCCAGACAGTGGATGGGCTCCCTTGTCCACTTTAATACCGGGAATCACATTGAGATTGGTCAAATATTCAGGGAAGGGGATACTGTCATTCAAAGTTGATTGACGGATCGTCTCATCAAACAGGATCACACCACTGATGAATTCCTCCATCCCTTGTGTTGTAAACAACATGTCACGGTACGCATTCCGATTTTCTTCCGTGCATTCCACTTCAATGGAGTCAAAGCGTTTTTTACAGGTCGTCGTACTTTCATCCGCAGCCAGGATACCCCGGCCTTTTTCCACCATTGCATTTGCAATTTCAGGTAAACTGTTCCAACTCATTATATTCTCCGTTGGTTTATTATTTTATTGGCCAATTTCATTTAACATAGATTGATACCAATCCATAGTCACATCAAAAGGTTTGCCACCCTTGATTCTGTGAAAATCAATTAAATTCATTTCTGAATTTTTTTCATCATCCAGTCCAGCAACACCGCTTTCCCTTGCCATTGCTTTCTCAGCCGCATAGAATGCGGATCTCTTGATCAGGTCTAAATCTTGTTTATTTGGCTTGGCGGAACGGGCAAAGTATCCGCTTTTTTGAACCAATACTTTTTCCGCTTTTAACTCTACCGCGAACCGGTTTGCAAACCATTGGCCGGGGTTGATCTCATCCAGGCGAACATGACCAAAAGCATCTCGAGGAACGGTTTCACCGCCGGCTTCCATTTCTCTAACGATGGTTTCCAGCCCCGCACCCTCACTGAGAAAAATGTTTACACCGTCTTTTTTATCCATTTTCTAATTAAACGACCCGTT
>CAYNPR010000338.1:0-1650 GCA_964399115.1 uncultured bacterium
TTTTAGAAGGTGTTAGAAAAATAGCAACGGATAATAATATTGTATTGATTTTTGATGAATGCACATCAGGTTTTAGAGAAACATTTGGCGGTCTGCATAAGAAGTATGGCGTTGACCCGGATATGGCTATTTTTAGCAAAGCTATGGGCAATGGGTATGCAATTTCTGCTATTATCGGAATCCAAGAAGTTATGGAAGCTACACAAAACACTTTTATCAGCAGCACTTTTTGGACGGAGCGCATAGGGCCCACCGCAGCCCTGAAAACACTGGAAGTAATGGAATGTAAAAGGTCCTGGGAACAAATCACCAAAACAGGCAAAGAGATTGGAAATCGTTGGAAGATATTGGCTGAAAAATATGAAATTCCAATTGAAATTAGTGGTCTGCCGGCCTTGGTGAATTTCAACATCCCGGAGGATAACTGGCTGAAGTACAAAACTCTCATCACACAGGAGATGCTAAAACGTGGTTTCCTGGCGGCCAATTCAGTATATGTCTGCACGGATCACACAAGTGAAATCATAGATGAGTATTTTGTACAGCTTGAACCTGTTTTTTCAACTATCAGCGAGTGCGAAGATGGTAGGAGTGTTGATGAACTGCTGGATGGACCGGTGTGCCATGCAGGGTTTAAGCGGTTAAACTAATGAGAGTAGTTTTTAGAGTAGATGCATCCACGAAAATGGGAAGCGGCCACGTCATGCGGTGTTTAACATTGGCTGAAGAGCTTGAGAAAAATGGTTCAGATGTAAGCTTCATTTCACGTGCGCATGAAGGGAATTTGAATCACCTGATTTTAAAAAAAGGATTCCAGATTCATGAACTGCAAAACTCAATATCTACTAAATTAAATAAGAAATCAATCAAGGGTGATAATTATGACCGCTGGCTCGGAGCTACAGAAGACAAAGATGCGCAGGAAACAATCAAAGCAATTGGCATAGATAAGCCGGATTGGTTAATTGTGGATCATTATGCATTATCTGAAAAGTGGGAAAAAACAGTTCGTCCCACTGTGAAAAATATAATGGTCATCGACGACCTAGCAAACCGTAGCCATGATTGTGACATGCTTCTGGATCAGAACTGGTTCGAAAATATGGATACCCGGTACGCATGTTTTGTACCAGCCAACTGTACGCAGCTGCTAGGGCCGGGATATGCCTTATTACGACAAGAATTTACTGAAGCAAGAAAATCGCTGAAGCAACGAAATGGGAAAGTCAATAGAATATTTGTTTTTTTTGGGGGATCTGATCCCCATAACCTGACAGGGATGGCTCTTCGGGCTCTATCTGAACCGGAACTAACCCATCTTGAAGTAGATGTGGTTATAGGGGAAAACAATAATCACCGGGACAAAATACAAAAACTGGCTGAATTAAGGGATCTTACTCATCTTCATATTCAAGTTGATAATATGGCATCAATTATGAAAAAAGCAGATTTGGCCATTGGATCAGGTGGATCAACCACATGGGAGAGAATGTGCCTAAATCTAGAAAGCCATGTGATAATTTCTGCTGAAAATCAAAAAGATGTAAATGAACACCTGAATAACAATAATTACATTAGTTTGATTGGATAAGCTAATTCAATGAATTCGAATAAGTTCCGTATACATATTAAAGAAAGAATTTCAAAAAG
>CAYNPR010000339.1:0-1636 GCA_964399115.1 uncultured bacterium
CTATTTGATTATTGTCGGAATTATATAAGTTGATCGGTACAATCAAATTTTCTCGTGATTTAGCAATTTCGTAGGATTCATCACTCCATTTTTTTCTTTTTACCCGGTTAATTTTCTTTCGAATACCGCGAAAAACATTTCCTTTCCCCCCGCCCCATCCCGAAAACTTCTTAGAATCAAAATCCAAAAAAAGTATCCACTACCAATGATGACGAATAGTCGGAAATTATCCAAGTTTTATCCGGGATCCCTGAACGGTATGAACTTGATCATGATTTGAAGCAGGGTTTTGCCTTCGTATTTCAACATTCCCGCCCGCTTCATCCACGAGAGTTTCATCTGTCTCTCGATACCTTCGTCGGAAGTGTACTGCTTTTTCTGATGTGTTTTCAGTGACGTAGAGAAATAATTCTCTATCGCATTGTTCGTGGCTGGGGCGTCTTTGAAATTGTGGAACATCATTAGATTCTTCCAGTTTTTCGAGATCATGTCCAAACGTTTCTGAACCTTATCTGGGAAATCATCATACTCATCAACCAATTTGTTGAACACCTGGACTGAACCGTTGTACGGACGCATTTTTAAGTTTTCCTTCCTCCTCCGTCTCCGATTTTCCCACTTGTGAATGTGATTTCGAAAACTCCTCCAGGCTCGTTTCAACCATTGTTTGTATCCAGCTTTTTCCTTCTTTTTTTCCTCTTTCAGGATCAAGCGCTTCAGATACTGAAGTTCTTTGGTTCTGTCATAGAAGATGTTAAGGAGACGGTATTTCAGGTATTCCAACTGGAAGGTTCCTTTTTTCGGGAAATCATTTACGATCCGCTTGTTCAGGTGCAGTACGCAGGACTGATGATAATAACCGTTTGTGAAAAAGCGTTTGAATATCCCTGGATAACGGCGGTCAAGATCGGTTATGATGATGACCGGTTTGTCGGGATCAAGATGGTTTGCCATAAACTTCTCGATGGTCTCTGGACTTTTATCATCGTACAGTTCATCTGCGATCGGTTTCTTGGTGATTGCATCCAATAATGTCAATCGGAACTTCTGACATCTGCCTTTCTTCGGATGTTGCTCATCATAATGAATGATGAAAACATCGGTATCAATGGGTATTTCAGCCTCATCTATACTCTTCTTGAACTGGATACGTATTGTCTCTCTGGACCTTGGATAGATCAATGCGAATATATCACTGATTCCCTCGTAAGAAATCTTGTGGTCTTTGAGAATTTTGGTCATATGGGCTAGCAATTCAAAGAACTCATCCTTGAGGTCTTCCCAAAATGTCCTATCTTCTTCGAGAGAGACATCGCACTTTCTGCATCTCCATTTTCCGATCTTGACTGTGCCCAATCCTTTCTTAGTGTAGGAATTGAAACCGTTCTTGATCATGGGTTTCCCACAGCAAGGACAGATTGGTCTTTCGACCCTTCTGATTGTTCCTTCCTTGGTGTATTCATATTGGTGGGGGAATGTGGAAAATACTTCTCGAAGTATCAGGGCAAAGGAAAAGTTATTAAGTGTGCTCTCTATTATTGACATGGAAATACCTCTTTGCTATTGGCTTTGGTCAAAAACCGAAAAACAAAGATGGTATTTCTATCTTGTCATCACTGGATTATTTGATTGTGCC
>CAYNPR010000340.1:0-1615 GCA_964399115.1 uncultured bacterium
GTTGAATTTTGTTCACAATCAACTGACAGGAGAAATTCCTTCAAGTATTTGTAATTTGGATATGAATTGGAGCGACCCCAATAATTTCAACATTTCTGAGAACCAACTTTGTCCGCCGTACCCATCCTGTGTTGAAGATTATGTAGGAGAACAAGATACGGCTAGTTGTGACCAAGTATCGATCACGGACGGGAAAGTTCCATTAACCTTTAAACTACATCATGCATATCCCAATCCATTTAATCCAACAACGCAGATTAGATACGACCTGCCGGAAAATGCCATGGTGAACGTCACCATCTACGACATGATGGGCAGAATAGTCAAAACTATGATTAACGCAGAACAGGGCGCTGGGTACAAATCAATCAGATGGAATGCCACCAATGCCGTAGGACAGCCAGTATCGGCAGGATTTTACCTTTATCAGATTCAAGCAGGTGATATTAGCCAGACAAAGAAGATTATTCTTCTGAAATGATGAATAAATCTGAAATAACAATTGCGTTGGATGCCATGGGTGGCGATCATGGCATTGAGCCCAACGTAAAAGGCGCGTTGATCGCCGCAAACGCCAATCCGGTTCGAATTCTGTTGGTGGGTAATGAAATGGAGTTGAAAAAATCACTTTCGGGTGAATCTTATCCGAATGGCTCCATCAAAATCATTCATGCATCGGACCATATAGGAATGGATGAGCAACCACGGGAAGCACTGGAAAAAAAGCCGGATGCATCCATTCATGTGGCTGCGCGATTGGTACAGGAAGGGAAAGCGGACGCATTGGTTTCAGCCGGCAGTACGGGGACGGTTGTTCTTGCAGCCGCAAAATATCTTTCCCGAATTCATGGTGTGCGTCGTACAGCCATCGCTACCGTGTATCCGACCCTTAACGAATTCAAAAAAAATGACCATCTTGCCCTTATGCTGGATGTGGGCGCCAACGTTCGTTGCGAAGCGGAGGAACTGGTTCAATTTGCCATTATGGGTGCCGCATACGTTACAGAAGTGCGTAATGAAGCGAATCCATCGGTCGCTCTGCTGAATATTGGCGAAGAAGCCACTAAGGGCGGAGAAAGAATGAAAAGCGCATATCAGTTGTTAAAGAATACTCAGAATCTGAATTTTATCGGTAATGTAGAAGGTAAGGATATATTAAGAGGCGTAGTGGACGTTGTGGTGACGGAGGGATTCGTTGGCAACATTGTGATCAAAACGCTTGAAGGGGCGGCAAAAAGTGTAAGACAGCTGACGAAAATGGTGTTTAGGGCGAGATTAGCATGGAAATTGGGACTCTTCTTTTTAAGGAAGGCTTTGACTTTTCTTAAGGAGGTTACGGATTATTCGGAATATGGAGGTGCACCCCTATTGGGTTTTGACAAGATGGTCATTATTGCCCATGGCCGCTCCAGCGACAAAGCAATTTCAAATGCCATAAAGGTGGCAGGGAAGTGCGTTCGGAACGACATTTGCCGAAAAATCGAAAAACAGATTCATGAATTTGAAAGTTTGACTGGGCTAGAATATGAACGCATGAGGCAAGAGTAATGAAGTCGTTCGCATAAAAAGGTACCTTCTTACTTTCCTTCCCAGTAATTGAAAATGTATTGGTTCA
>CAYNPR010000341.1:0-1604 GCA_964399115.1 uncultured bacterium
TGAAGAAACAGTATTAGACGATGGTGACGAAGTGGCATTCATTCCACCGGTTCAGGGCGGATAAATGGTAAAAGTTGAAATTGTAAACGGTCCGATTTATTTTTTTCCACCTGATGATGATCGTCAACAGGATGGTGCAGAACTGGTATTCAATGGCCGGGTGAGAGCCACAGAGCATGGCGAGAATATTACTGCTCTTGAATATGAACAATATGAAGGTATGGCGGAAAAGGAGCTCTTCCAATTAGCGGAAGAAACGGTAGGAAAATTTCCGATCCATGATCTATTTTGTAAACATCGGATGGGAAAAGTCGGCATTGGTGAAACGAGCCTCCATGTATCTATTTGGTCCAAGCATCGAAAAGAAGCCATTGAAGCCATGACTTATTTTATCGCTGAGCTCAAGAAACGGGTTCCCATCTGGAAATGGGCAAAACTGGAAGACGGTTCACGAATTCCAAGTGAGTGTTATCACGAACAAGATTAAAAACTTAAATTCATAATCTTTATGTTTGGGTTTTCTAACCGATCACTGACAAATTTTCTATTCTGGGCCACCCGTAAAAAATGGCTCATACTTTCTTTTTTATTGAGTATCTCCTTTTTTTACGTCCCTTCACCTGAAGGGCTAGCGCCTGAAGCGCATCGAACCTTGATCATTGTACTAGTGGCTTTGGTCCTGATCATCAGTGAATCCATACCCTTACCGGCGGTGGCTATCTTAATCCTGATCATGGAAGTTATTCTTGGTGTTAATACGGCGGATGGAGTGGCTTCATCCTTTATGAGTGATGCGGTGTTTTTTATCATGGGTTCTCTGATGCTGGCCGTGGCCATTGTTTATCAGGGGCTTGATAAACGGCTGGCCCTAGGGGTCATTAACGTTACTGGAAATAAAACTTGGCGCATCGTACTGGGATTTGTGGCTATTTCAGCTCTTTTATCATCTTTCATTGGTGAGCATACTGTGGCTGCTATGATGCTACCGGTAGCATTGGCCTTGATCCGCAATGCAGGACTGGATACCGGGAAACCTACACGTCTGTCCACAGTCCTTCTATTTTCCATTGCTTACGGCTGTGCCATAGGTTCAATTGGTACACCATCCGGTGGAGGGCGAAACGTAATTATGATTGGATATCTATCTGAATTTGGCATCGCTAAAATTTCGTACCTGAATTGGATGAAATTTGCTTACCCCATGCTGATTTTAGAAATTCCAATCGCAGCGACAATTCTTTGGTATACCTTTACGCCATCACAAAAAATAATGGATTCCGCGGTACGGAAGCTAAAGGTACAGGTTGCAAAAACTGGAGATTTAACAGTCAACCAAATCATGGCGATTGGAATATTTCTAGTTGTTTTCATGGGTTGGATATTTTTAAGTCCGTTTATCGGACTTGGAATTGTTGCCCTGAGCGGTGTTTTTCTTTATCTGTCATTTGGTCTCATTGAATGGCAGGAAATCAGTAAAAATACCAATTGGGGCGTCATTCTATTGTTTGGCGCTGCGATATCATTGGGAATCCAGATGAAAGAGACGGGCGCGGCACTTTGGGTTGCGGAAGGTACCCTGCACTATCTGGAGATCATTTTCCAGG
>CAYNPR010000342.1:0-1599 GCA_964399115.1 uncultured bacterium
TTATGAGCCCAACGAGCTACCAGACTGCTCCACCCCGCGATCAGATTTAATTTTTCTTAATAAAAAGCGGACGGAAGTTTAAGAGATTTCAGGTGAAGTGACAAGGTCACCCTCATCGAATTTCCAGAAAGATGGGCATATGGTCCGAATACCCTCCCAACAGTTTGTTTCCTGCCCAAAACCGGAACGGATATCCATCGTATTTCCCGCCATGTTGACGATATTTTTCACCATCAAACACGCCAACGGAATTTTCAACAAGTCCCAGACCCTGATTATCCGTTAATCCCTTGCTGATAATTAAATGATCATAAACCATATTTTTTCCCGCATACTTGTATGTGCTTCCAATTTGACTCCTGTGCCAGGGTTTCATCACGTTCCAGAGGATGGTCTTTTCCTGGTCCATATCCGCCAAGTCCATGCTGGCGCCCAGGTGATCTCTGACCGATGGTTCAGTTGGCTCATCATTCAGGTCGCCCATGATGACGATTTCCGCATTTGTATCCTTGGATAAAATGGATTCGATTTTTTTTCTTAACGTTTTTGCGGCGGCAGCGCGTTTAGGGATGGATTTTTCAGCGCCACCATATTTCGACGGCCAGTGATTTACAAACAGGTGAAGGTCGGTATTTTTCATTTCCACTTTCACGTGCAGAATATCCCGGGTGGGTTTCCCGGACGGCAATATCACTTGTACAGGCTCTGAGAAAACAACCTTTACCTGCTTCGCATCATAAAGCATGGCAACGTCTATACCGCGAAAATCCGGCGAGTCATAATGTGCAATATCGTAGTCTCTATCGGCGAATCGATCCAGTTCATCAAGAACGAATCTGTTTTCGATTTCACAAAGCCCCAGCAAATCAGCATTCATTTCATTCACAACCTCAGCAAGGTTTTTCAATTTAAGTTTATATATTTCCGGTGTAACGCCTTTTCTGCCGCCTAAGGCGAATTCATTATCATTCGTATGCGGATCATCTTCCAGATCAAAAAGATTTTCAACGTTCCAAAATGCAATTTTGATGGAATTCTGGCAGAAGACCTGACTTTGCATCACAAGAACCAGTGTAAAAAGCATCAGACTAAGATTTTTCATATAGTATCCTTCTTTCTAAATCATCGTTATCGAATAAATGCTGTACGATAAAGTTAGGAAAATGATTATTGGTGTTTTAATATTCTTCTATAAAGTTTATATAATAATTTCCTAAATAAAATCAATGAAATCGGAAAAACAATTCAGCGCTTTGATGCAAGTGTTGTCTAGCGAACAACAAATTATTCAGCGAACGGACCAGAAAGCGTTTACGCTTCTTTCAATACTGGGTGTTTTCATGGTTTTTTTCATTGTACACTTTCCAAAAATCCAGATGACTGCCATTATATTTTTTCTCATGATCTCGTACTTTACAACGGCTCTGGGGACCATTTATTATCTCGTGCGCGTCATTGTTCCCCGAGTGCGAAAACACAAAGTGAAAACCTTGGATGATGATGTGGAAAAAGATGAGGTTATTAACCCAACCTTTTTTGCGGGAATTGGCCAATTTAATACGCCGGAAGAGTATGCGTCTTATCTAAAATCAATTGCCA
>CAYNPR010000343.1:0-1582 GCA_964399115.1 uncultured bacterium
ATAGAATTTTTCATATGAATAGTCTACGTCACCAGAAGTCCATCCCAATAGTTTTCCTGTTTTGACTCGCAAAGCAAATACTGATTTTTTACCGATTGGGACATAGGATTGAAATGTAAGATCTCCTTTCAAATAATCTCGTTCACCCCCTAATACATATCCTGCAGACTTGAGCATTATAGAGATTAGATATCCTTTTCTTGTATATAATGGGTCATCTTTTTTATCCAGATTTATTTTAAATGCTATGGATCTTTGCTGCAAATTCTGGTCCGATTGATCGCTAAAAGATTCCCAGACTGAATTGGTTTCAAAATAGGATCTATTTCCGAAACGTATCATTTGAGAAAGATTGACACCATAACGGCTGATGGTTTCTAACTCTTCGGTATAATCAATAAAAGTCTCATAATAACCGGTTAAACTCGTTGGGAAACGAACCCCGAGAATCCAATTGCCGCCAATACTTACATCATAGCGGATTCGGGGTAATATCAATTCTTCTTCCATCGGGACACCCGCTAAGAGTTTAGTGGACAAATGTGTCGGGTAATTAAACAAGGATCTATTTTTCCATTCAATGGTACCACTAAGAGCCGGAAGTGGCTCCGCGCCCTCTGCAAACCGAATCGGATCATATCCTCCGGTCGAATTCCATTCCCTTTGCTTAAATCTGCGAAACTCAATGACGATATTGACCAAAGAATCCGAATCAGCCACTTGAACCGGAATGATATTTGCCATGGAAAACACACCCATCTCTCGCAATCGTTTTTCCGTTTCGTCCATAGTACTTTTTCTGTACAAACTCTCAGGCTTATAGGTTAATTCCCTCAAAACGAGGGAGCTATCAATTAATCCCATATCTTTTAAATAAGTCTTATTGACATATATGTTTTTCCCTTCGGCTACCTGGATGATCACTTTAACTGAATCCGTAATATCATCTTGAATATTTATATTAAAAAACAATTTACCGATTTCATGGTATTCATTTTCAACAAGGTACAATTTGTCATTGACACGGACCGGGTTATAAGGTTTTTTCTCAGTCAATCCCAATAAGGTTTTTATTTTTTCTGGTGAAACCGCTTGCTGACCCACAACTTCAACTTCTGAGACAAAATATTGCTTTCCCTCTGTGATTTTATAAAAAATATCGGCATAGCCCTCATCAATTGTGGATGATTCATCAACCATAACATCGAGAAAACCCTTAGAATGATAGTAACTTTTTAGTGTCAAGGCATCCAGTTTTAACAATCGTGAATCAAAGTCAGGCCGTCGAAATAACCAACTTGGCGGACGCTGGCGTACAATTAATAATACTTCATTCATGGCCACATGCTCATTCCCATCGAGAGAGATGGATCGAATAAAAATATCTTCGGTTTGGGAATGCACAATCCCTAAAAATGCCGCAAGGCACACTATTTTATATATAAGCTTTTTCAAAGGTTAATTAATACGCGTAACGATAGCGGTATTTTAGGTTCAAATTTCCACTTTCATCAATATTTCCGACCACAGAAAAATGACGGCTTAATTTATACTCCACACCAATCTGTGATTGGTTAGGATT
>CAYNPR010000344.1:0-1579 GCA_964399115.1 uncultured bacterium
TGGAAAATATGTATGGTCCGAACAATCAGTTGGCGTGGGTCATTTTGCAAAATACGCGGAAGAGCGATTGGCTGATTCCGATACAGAAAATTTATTGATTCAACTGGCCATGGAGAATTCAGCCAAGACAGGGAAGCCCATTGACCACCGCGCCATCGATAATGTAGCTAAAGAAATTCAGCAGGATGTGGATGAACAGAATGCCCGCCGCGTATACGATTCACCCAGTAAAGGGGTGCTTTGGGGCTGGGAAGTCTCGGCTTATGTATGGACAAAAGCTATTGCAACGGGGACATTTCTCATGATGGCAGTCTGGCAATTATTTTTGGGTAAATTGAGTTTAACAGCCGAAATGTATGGTCTCATCATTTCACTTATTTTTATGGGTTTCACCGGCGGATTTCTTGTAAAAGATCTGGATCGTCCGGATCGGTTTCTATATGTATTACTGCGCCCTCAATGGAGGTCATGGTTGGTGAAGGGTGCTTACATCATCACAGGTTTTGGTGGGATTATAGTACTGAAGTTGTTGGATAATTATTTCAGACTTGGATTGGATTGGCTCATGATTCCGGGAATGATTTTTGCAATCTTTGGTGCCATTTATACAGCATTCTTATTTTCACAAGCAAGAGCTCGGGATCTATGGCAATCTTCTATTTTCTCAGCTGTTCATATGTTCATCCATGCTTTGATGGCAGGATCCGTAGTTCTGATGTTGATTTTACCGGAATCTATGATGTGGATGATTCCCTTATTAGAGTTCAGTATTTTATTTAATATTCTCCTGATCTCGAAAGAAATACTGTTGCCACAGGACACACCCGATTCACAAAAAACTGTAGAACTCTTGACGAAAGGGTATTATTCCAAATATTTCTGGAGTGGTATAATGATAGGTAATGTAATCCCAATCATATTATTGAGTTCAATGACTGGTAGTATGACTCATCTCGCTGGGGGAATGGTTTTGATTGGAATATTTTTAACGGAATTTGTACGTATTCGCGTACCGCAAATGATACCGTTGAGTTAGAAAAATGAAACGCAGTTGGATAGAAACATTTTCAGAGTCCATAGGGCTCATACCCAAAATTTCAGATCGACCAGACTGGACAGAAGAATTTGCTATGGAAGGTCCACGGGAATTGTACAAGTACCCGGACCCAAGCGAATGGAATGATTTTATGGAGTTGGATCCACTGGCCTGGCCGGAAAAAAAGGAACGGTATTATTCCATTGTGCCAACCACTTGTTTCAATTGTGAATCGGCCTGTGGTTTGCTGGCCTATATAGATAAAGATTCCAATAAAGTCCGGAAATTTGAAGGAAATCCTCACCATCCTGGGAGCCGGGGACGTAATTGTGCCAAAGGACCTGCGACCATTAACCAGATCAACGATACGGAACGTATCCTTTATCCGTTAAAGCGTATAGGAAAACGGGGCGAAGGACAATGGGAGCAAATCAGCTGGGATCAGGCATTAAATGAGATCTCTGAAAAGATTGCAGCTTCATTAAGAAAGAGTAAAGAGAAAGTTGTTTATCATGTTGGGCGTCCTGGACATGAAGGCTATGC
>CAYNPR010000345.1:0-1577 GCA_964399115.1 uncultured bacterium
GATCCCATTTTTGCAAAGATAATCATAACGTTTTTTTCGAAGAGGATGATAGTACTTTACCAGAAGATCACCCCTTAAGAATGAGGGAGGATACATCCTTAAACTCTATTCCACATGACTTGATGAACTCACAAGATGCATTGCATCTATTATACAACTGGGATCCACTTATTCATTTTTTATCGGAGGTATTGGGGTATAAACTATTTCGTATGGCTGATCCCATGGCAGCGCTCACAGTTAATTGTATGGGCGCGGGCCAAAACCATGGTTGGCATTATGATGAATCACAAGTAACCATAACTTTGTTGATTCAACGACCGGATGAGGGTGGCCTGTTTCAAACCGTCCCCGATTTGCGAAAAAAGGACACTGATGATTATTCAAAATTAGGGTCCGTTTTGAAAGGGTCAGATGCAGGTGTGGTTACGTTAGATGTGGAGCCGGGTGACCTGCTCCTATTTGCAGGATTCTATTCCTTGCATCGTGTAACACCCATTAGAGGGGAAACAACAAGGTATGTAGGCACATTATGCTACAAAGATAGACCCAATGTGATGAATAGCCCTGAAGTCCAGAAATTATTTTATGGACGCGTGAATCAGGGGTGATATCCAATTCACAAATTCAGGAATTTTCTGAAAATGGTGCCATCCTGATCAAAAATACTTTTGATCTTGATTGGCTACACATTTTAGCTGATGGCATAGAGAAAAACCGTAAGAATCCAGGGCCCTATGCCTGCCAATACACTCCACAAGATGATGAAGGTGATTTTTACGATGATTATTGTAATTGGAGCCGTTTTAAAGAATATACTAATTTCATTTTAAATTCTCCGGCAGCGGAAATTGCTGGCTATTTAACTCAATCTTCAGAGATGCGGATTTTTCATGAACATGTTCTTGTAAAAGAGCCGAAAACAGCTGAATCAACACCCTGGCATCATGATCAGCCCTATTATTGTGTAGATGGTGAACAGGTGTGCAGTATTTGGCTACCCTTAGATCCAGTTCCGAAAGAATCGGGATTAGAGTTTGTTGCCGGCTCTCATCTGTTGGGAAAAATGTTCATGCCCATCAAATTCCTGACCTTAAAAGACTACGACTATTCTCCCGGGTGTTTTGATTCAATCCCAGACATTGATGCCCATAGGAACAAACATAAGATATTATCATGGGATATGGAGCCGGGGGATTGTATTGTTTTTCATTTTAAAACGCTTCATTCTGGGAAAGGAAATCCCCATAGCAAAATAAGGAGAAGAGCTTTTTCGTCTCGCTGGATAGGTGACGATGCAGTTTTCGCTGAAAGGCCAGGAGAAACTTCACCGCCCTTTCCGGAATTAAGATCCTTTAAGCAAGGTGACCCAATGGACCATCCGCTATTTCCTGTATGTTGGGCAAAATAATTTTTCCATTTTAGATGTTCTGTAAAAACCCTTTGAAAGGTTTTAATCTTCACTGGATAGAGAAAAAAGAATTTGCTATCGAAATTTCCGGAATGACATAATGTCATTTTGGTGTTTATCATCTTTGGAGCCCCTTGACCTGTGCCGTAATTTTCCCGTCTATATA
>CAYNPR010000346.1:0-1568 GCA_964399115.1 uncultured bacterium
GAACGCCTGAAAGCTCCTAAAGTTCAACGGAGATTCCGGTAATTGCTCCCTAATCTGGAAATTCAGGGGGAAAACTGTTCAAAAACGGCTAAACTTATACGTGAAATAGGGTGGTTTGATGTGTGCTGTCGCGTTCTAGAGGGACATGCTAAATCGATATAAATGTCTGCTATTCCCCCGAAAGCGGAAGTTTTTCAGGAAGTCGCAAAGAGTCTGCTTTTGACCCTAAGTGGACATTTGTCAGTTTGTGTGGTTTAGCAGGTGGGTGTGGAGAAAAGAACGGAAGTGCTATCAAATTATTACGAATTTAATTTTACATTCAATTCTATCAGAATCTTTTTCGTTTCTAAATTATTGAAATTTCTGATTATTATTTGTGAACGAAAAAGTGCCCATAATTCCACCAAAATAATATAAATCATCATCAGATATCCGAAAATTGCGTATTCGGAAAAAATTATCAAAAAACCTGCAACAAAAAATGTAAGATTAAATATTCCTCGGATCCATTTGCCCAGATAAAAATGATGTAATCCAGCTAAAAAGAACCAATTCAAAGTTGCATAGGTGTCCGGATCTTTTATGCGTTTATTAGACAGTATATAAAACTCTTTCCTTCTGTCGTCAGGGAGTTCCAACACAACATCCCGATAACGATTTTCCTCTTCTTCGATTTCATCGCTGTTTAGCTTCATCTTCGCGCCTTACAAATATTTGCGCTCAGTCATCTTGGTACTAGATCAACAATTTTCTTCAGCAAATTTCGGTCCCTACATCGATTTAACCGTTTAATGCCCAGAATAAAGCCACGAGTAACGCCATGGGCAATAATCGATTGTTTCATATATTCCGAACACGTTGGTGTAAAATTGCATTCCACCAGTAACGAGCGGGCGCCAAAATTCTCCTGGTAGAAGCCTATCATTTTTACCAATAAGGTCGATAATGGGTTCATCGTCCAAACGTTATGATGACCGCTTCCCTTATCCATAACAATAAAAAGCGCTTTTGTTCGACAACCATAAACACAACCTCCCAACCATCCGCTGCCTCGGTGTTAAGAGCTGTCTCCATTTTTTTTACAGGAATTCCGGAAGCCCCCAACAAAAGCGTACCGCAACCTCCTTCGACAACATGGATAACCTTATATTGAGTATGTGCCATTTTCATCTCCCTAAATTGAAGCTCGGTCTCATGCGTCAAAGTGTCCTTAAGATCGGCAGTATAAGTTTCACCTTTAAGAAACTTCTGGAAGTTGTGGCATCAACCTGAGGGGATCGTCAAGTAAATCATGGTTTCTATTAGCCAAGCCGAATGAACGTTTCGTTATGTGGGGGCTGGTGTGCGGAAATAGCTCGTTTACTGACGTTTTTGGACTTCAAACCTGCATACTGGTGTCCGCTTTTGGCTATTAGTGGACTCTTTGGCTCACCCTGAATAATGTCTGCTTTACTCCCGAAAGCGGACATTGGGTGATACACGATCTGACTACAGGAACAGAGCCGTAGATATTACCCCCATGTTTTTAAAAGGCGGGGGGAGTATTTTGACTTCAATTCCCATACCCC
>CAYNPR010000347.1:0-1559 GCA_964399115.1 uncultured bacterium
TACCCGAATCAAGAGTGAATGAACCAATCTTCATATCTTCATATCTCCCTCATGTCTGAGAAATTGGACAGTCGATCCATTAAGAGTAATTGGCAGTACATTAGAGACTTACAAGGTTTCCTTCCTTAATCTCCAGGTTACACTTTATTATCTTGGGTGAAAATTCACAGTCTTTGACGGTTTCATCAATTTCCGAAGCTGAATATTGAAGGCGGAAAAAATACTTATCTCCATCTTGATCCAGAAACATTATTGATGGAATTAAAGCCGCAACTGACATATCACATTCAAAGCTTATCGATTTATCTTTGTCACCAATGACAAATAAACCTTCCGTGTTTCCAAAGCCATGGCGGGCAGATATGAGAGATGAATAAATATCACCGTGAGAAATCTTTTTTTCTCTCAAGTAGAATCTCTCTAGATTGGTACCACCATTGTGTGTGCCGACGTATAGGCTGTACCGATCCCAGGCTTGGGGATTTAGGGTAAAATTGTAGGGTCGGATGATTGCCTTCTCATCCGTATCAAGCGTAATGGTTTTATTGAGAACAATTCTTTCACTCTGAAGAATTATGCTACTGCTGAATGTGCAGTGATTCCATTTCTGTTCAGTTTTTACCGCAATCTTCTTATAAGTTCTAACAATTTCCGGTGACACACTCCCCAAATCGGTGACTTTATGCTCACCAGGTCTTTCAATAATAGCATGGCCGGAATAATAATCGGAGCCTAGGGAAATATCATCGTAATAGCCGTGATCGAGGGTGCCAAGCAATGGATCATCGGATAAATCCTTCCAAACCAGTTGCTGAATTGTCAGACCTTTATATTTATTGAATATAATTTGGTAGGTCTTATTTTTGACCGTTAACCATTTTGGTTCGTCAGTAATTTGGGAATCAGTCAATCTATACTAAAACTATTCAGCCTTGAGATATATTCTGTCCAGCGCTTTTGGGTAATATGGGTTCTGAAATCACTGGACCATAAATAGCAAAGTTCCTTCCAGTCGCCGACTTCATTATTTTGATATTGAATAAGGGAATCATAGATCTGGTAGCATTTGGTATTAATTCCTAAATCATCCCTGCCGGTGAGGGCCCAGCGGTTGATATTATATTTTTCCTGTTTTTTGACCGGTATGGGCTGGACGGGTGACTCCAGATGAAGTTCGTGACCTGCATTAGGATCTTCGGTACCATCAAGGACATCTGATGGAAAAAACAGCTTGCTCCAATCCTGTTTATTCAACTGGCTGTAAAGTTCATTAATTCTATTCCATTCAAAATTTCCGTCCATCATTGTTTCGGTATGGTAGCGACCAGGACGATAATCAAAAATCTCCAAGTCGTTTGAATACAGCGGGAAATAATAATCTTTTTCACCCGCTTGTGCCTTAATGTATGATAGATAATCCTTTAACTCATATTCACCATGGGCGTAGCGCTGGAACTTCTGGAAGGCAATGGAATCCGCCCACACTAGCGGAATCGTTTCTCCATTAGAGCCTGCTGCTTTCTGAGGGAAGTATCGCCATTTATTTTTCCATTCCGGAT
>CAYNPR010000348.1:0-1549 GCA_964399115.1 uncultured bacterium
TTCCAAAGATTCCATCTTTTAAAGTAACTGATGTTGCTAAGGCAATTGCGCCGGAGGCCAAACATGAAAAAGTGGGTATCCGTACGGGAGAGAAACTGCATGAGGAAATGATTACTGTGAGTGACGCCATGAATACCGTGGAATTCGGTGATTATTTTGTCATTACCCCCAACTCTGCTTATCTGTCATGGGATAGAAAAAAGTTCTTGAATGAAAGCAATCAAACAGTCGGAGAATATTGTGCTGAAGATTTCAGTTATAACAGTGGAACAAACCCCCACTTTTTGACTGTCGAGGAGATTAGGAATTTAATAATAAAACATGTGCCTGGCGGAGAAGCAATATGTGCTTAGTGCCAAGCGCTATGCTCTTTACGATCTATAGATGATCTCCTACGGCAAACAGTCTATTGATCAGTCAGATATTGATGCTGTTGTTGACGTATTAAATGGTGATTGGCTTAGCCAGGGTCCCGCAATTGAGACATTTGAGGACGACCTGAAAAAGTATTTCGGTTCAAAGCATGTGTGTGCCATTGCCAATGGCACAGCAGCGTTGCACTTGACTGGCCTGGCGTTAAGTTGGCAGCCTGATGATATTGTAATCACTTCACCAGTCACATTTTTAGCTACTGCAAATTGTATTATCTATGCCGGTGCCACGCCTGATTTAGTAGATATTGATCCGGTTAGTTACACCTTGGATCCTAACAAGGTGGATGAGAAAATTAAGAGCCATCAGTTCAGGGGCAATAACGTCAAGGCCGTCATCGGGGTAGACTATGCTGGTCATCCATGTGACTGGAAAGGGTTGCGTGAAATCGCCGACAAATATGATTTACAACTGGTCAATGACAACTGTCACGCTTTAGGATCTTCATACAGGAGTGATAAACAGTACGCCATAAAATATGCAGATGCTGTGATCCAGAGCTACCATCCGGTAAAACATATCACTACTGGTGAGGGCGGCGCAGTTTTAACCAATGATCCGGAAATTGATGAAAAGGTAAGATGTTTAAGAACTCACGGAATGACAAAAGTCCCACAACAACTGGAAAAGAATGATGGCCCTTGGTATTACGAAATGCACGAGATGGGTTTTAATTACCGAATCACGGACTTCCAATGTGCTTTGGGTTCCAATCAATTAAGAAAATTAGACAAGTTTGTAAATAAGAGGCGTGAGATTACCAAAATGTATGATGAATCATTTTCTAATATGGATAATCTGAAAATACCTGAAAATCAAAATTCAGTTGAGCATGCCTATCACCTGTATCCTCTGCAGATTAATTTTGAAAAATTGCCAATAACTAAACCAGAATTTTTCTATAAAATGAAACAGGTAGGGATCAATCTGCAGGTGCATTACATCCCGGTTCACCTACAGCCCTTTTACCGTAAGCAATATGGGTTTAAAGAAGGGGATTATCCTGTATCGGAAAGCTTTTATAGAAATGAAGTTTCACTCCCCATTTATCCTGACCTGTCAACCGAGGATATATCATTGGTGGTCAATAATCTATTGGAAAATATATCCACATGAA
>CAYNPR010000349.1:0-1548 GCA_964399115.1 uncultured bacterium
AAAATCATATAAATAATAAGTATTTAATCTGTCCATATTATCATTTTTATAATATCCTCCATTTATTATACCCTGGTTATCACATCCCCAAAAAGCCAAACCAATAAATAATAGTAGTGGTACAATATGTTTTTTCATCTCTTCAATTTACCCAGAGGAATCAATTTGGAGTGTTACTCAGTTATTAAAATAATATTACCAGAATTATTTGCCCGAAGCCAATATCCTTTCCCAGGCACAAATAAATCTGTTTCTAAATATCCTTCATTGAAGCCATACAAAGTTCCTGGAATGATAATACTGTCTGGGTCAGAAACAGAATAGATAGATATATCCTCTGACAATCCAGAAACAAGGTTCCAGTCTTCATTTAGGCTGATAGTAAGTTCATTGATTGGTGTTCCATCAATGGTGGTACTTCCAGTATTTTCAAATCGTAACCAATAGCCTTCTCCATGAACCAGGGTGCTCTCAAGTATGTAGCCCTCACCAAAAGAGTATAATGTTCCATTTATCGATTCAGGGAATAGATTAGAGGATGAAGCATCTTCAACTTCAAGAGGTAAGCCTACCAGATTCCAATCAGCCATGTAAGACACTTCTATACCAGATGTAAAACTGTGGCGAATAAAAACTCTAGTAAATGAAATGGGGAAACTGTAATTATTTGTGGAATTCATATTCACCGAGAAAAACACCCCGCCAAACGCATCAGTGAGAGAAAAATTACCATCACCAAGAGCATCAATATTCCAAGAGAGATTAATTTCCTCAGACCCTTCATCAGCTTGGAAATCCACCGCCCATTCAGTAAATCCATCTTCCGGAGTCGTGGGCCTTATATCCACATAAAAACGATCATTTATGATAGGATTGAATAGTGCAGCATCCCAAGACGGAGGAGGAGGAGGAGGAGGGGCGTACACATCCAATCCATCATCGTAGCCATCGGTTGCATTCTGGATCGTTCCAATGGACAGTTCAAAGGGCTCAGAACCAGCATCATCCGTGGCTGTAAGCACGGTTAAAAAATCAAACGAATAATATGCATGGGTTATAATAACTCTATTAAACATAGTTGAGATAATGGCAGAATTATTATTTTTCATATCAATGGATAACATATTACCGCCAAAAGGATCCGTTAATGTGAAATTTCCATTCCCTAATGAGTTTGGATCCCAGGTTAATAGATATTCTGAAGATCCGGATTCTGCCTGAAAATCTATGGCCCACATTGTATTCCCATCCGTAGGGGTTGTTGGTCTGTAGTCAGTATAAAACCTGTCATTAATTTCCATATTGTATAAGGCCGCATCCCAGGCTGGTGGTGGTGGAGGCGGAGGAGCATAAATATCCAATCCATCATCATAACCAACTGTAGCATCAGAGCTGGTTCCGATGGTTAGCTCAAAAGGAGGTATGGAGCCCAGGTCATCCGTGGCAATAATAGTGGTACTGAAGTCAATCGAATAAAATGTATGAGTTACGAGAACTCTATTAAACATAGTTGAGATAATGGCAGAATTATTATTTTTCATATCAATG
>CAYNPR010000350.1:0-1548 GCA_964399115.1 uncultured bacterium
CGAAGGAGGCGCCCCTTTCAGAGAATCCTTCTCCATTATCAGTGGCGCCGACCCCTCATTATATGGCGTTGTGGGAAAAACCAGGATTCTCACATGAAAGTGTGATGGGTGGCAAAAGGGTCCGCCCTATCTGGCTTGGTGTTATCATCAGCTCCCCACGACTCCTTATCCTTGTAGCGGATGCCAGGAATCTATCGTGCGATGACGTTTCCGGCGCCAGAAAGATTGCTAGTTCAGGAGGGGAGACTTCTACAAGGGTTAGTCGGTTTTCAGGCCGTCCATCGCGCTGGAAATGATATCCAGATGTGACCTATGGTTCGTTCGCAACAGTTCATCCAAATATTCCTGGTTTGTAGTAAACGCATACCAGGAGTTACAAATATTTTCGTCATATATATATTCTTGGTAAGTAATCGATTTTTTTTTCCCCATATACTCATGAGCAAAATAATCGTTCAGAGCAAACCAAGGAAGGTTCAAATCGTCATTATTTGTTGATTTTTTGCATTTGTATCTATTCTCATCATAAATAATGCGGTCGGCATATCCCAAATGTGCAAGCAGCTTATCGTAATTATACTTTTTTAGTATATCAATATGATCCTTGGAGAAATATTCCCTCCATTTACTTACTCCCGGTCTCCAAAGATGCTTGGAGGCCAGTTTTTTAAATCCAAACAAACGCCATGTTTCGGCCACATTCTCACTGCGTAGAGAGACACCGACGATTTTTGCAAGTTCTCCTATGGCGGCCTCTGGCTCACTGCAGGTTTTTTCATAGAACACAAAATATGAATATTTTTTATTTTCAATGTAAGCTTCAAAATAATTCTTAACTACTTTAACAGTATCTTCGAACCAATCAAGATTATTTATTAATAAGTGTGGGTTTTTAAATGATATTTTATTTGCATATGAAAGTATAACATCAAGTGGATTCCGTATGGAAAATATAATGTCGTAGCCCTTGTCTTTTAAAGCAGCACAGGTTTCTTCCTTGGGAATCTCATGAACTGAATAAAAATCCGTTCCAAGATAATTTCTGCTGTCATATACAATGTCAATTAGATCATTGTTTTTATCATTAAAGTATAAACGTAATGCTGTTTTTTCCCAGCACCCGGCCATTTCATCTATGGCTGTGCAGTTCGGGAAAATGTCCCTTAGAAATTTTTTCACCATTAAAAAATAATTTTGGGCAAGGTGCATGTAGTGTGTTTCTCTCCGGCTATGATTGAGAGCACCTCTTCTTTCCATCAGATGGTTGAGAATAGATACGGTAAGAAGATTTCCGGAGCCTGGAAATCCCGTGTGAAATATACGGCCAGGATATGTCAGCTTGGAGACATCCGCCAATACGACCGGGTGTAAAATGCGTCCCTGTGTTCCGATCAGAGAAACAATTCTTTCAGCGTGGGATAGAAATGACGTTTCGTCGAAAGGGTCGGTTGCGGTGACAATAACGGGATAGTCTTCAAATTCTTTCCGGCGTCCGGCGAACTCTGATTCGCTCAGGGTATCGTGGCGTTCCTCAACAGCATGACCTCC
>CAYNPR010000351.1:0-1546 GCA_964399115.1 uncultured bacterium
TCAATAATGAAAGATAAAAATGAAATCCACTTTAAAAATAATTTCAATCATTTTTCTCATTTCATTATCTTTTGGAACAGAACCGGAATACGGAAATTTTTCAACCGCAATAGTGAAAAATATTGACCTTAATTATCTCCTTTATATTCCTGATGGATATACACCCAGTGAAGCTTGGCCACTCGTTTTATTTCTCACAGGAACTGAAGGTACCGATAATATTAATTTTATCAGAAGTGTTGGATTGCCGGCATTGATCGAAGATGGGTTAGAATATGATTTTTTTCTCGTAGCACCACAATTACCTGAAAATACCCATTGGGATCCGGATGCAATCATGGCATTAATGGATCATTTGGGAGATTCGTATCATATTGATAATGCCTATTTGTCTGTTACCGGTATAGGTGATATTGGTGGTTTTGGCGCATGGGAATTGTCTGTCAGTTATCCATCCATATTTTCAAAGATTGCTCCAATGGGGGCTCCAGCCTGTACTGAAATTTGTAGAATGGGCGCTCCTGATGTTAAAATATTTCATGGTGCGCTGGACGATAATGTTCCTGTGGAAGATGCGGAAAATATGTATTACGAACTGGATTATTATTGTGGCAATGAGAATGTGGAAATCACAGTTTACGATAGTCTTGGGCAGAATGTTTGGGATCATACATATTCGAATGAATCTTTTTTGGAGTGGTTGACAAGTTCTTCACCAAGTTACGGGGCAAATTCACCAACGCCCCAGTCGTTGACACTTACCACAATAATTTCCAATTCCATTGAAGATAATTATTTGCTTTACTTACCGGTCGGATATGTAGAATCCAATTCAGCATGGCCATTAGTCATATTTCTTCATGGCTCCGGAAGTGCCATCACCAATATTGATGATATACGCAACGGTGGGCCACCCTTACTATATGAACAAGGAATGAATACTGATTTCATCATGCTTTGTCCGCAACTTTATGATAATGTCCATTGGGACCCGGATCGTATTCATGCGCTTACCCAGGAGATCATTTCCCAATATGCAGTTGATCCATCTCGAATTTATCTCACCGGATTAAGCCGTGGCGGATTCGGAGCATGGGAATATGGTGTAAGTCATCCAACCATGTTTGCCGCAGTTGTTCCAATTTCAGCAAGGGATGTCCCCGGTGTAGAACGATTGGAAAACACCAATGTTTGGATCTTTCATGGAGACCAGGATACAGGCGTTCCCTGGCAGGGCTCACAATTCATGTACAATCGTTTGAACGAAATTAGTGCAAATATGAACCTGACTTTGTATGAAGGTGTTGGACATAATGCCTGGGATTTGACTTATAATTCAGAATCTTTTTGGACATGGTTATTACAGCAGCAAAATGAGTTGGTTGCCATTGTTGAAACAGAAACTGGTTTTATTCAGGATTCCAGTTTGCTGCATAATTATCCCAATCCAAGCAACCCGTCCACTACTATAAAATGGGTAATTTCTGAAACGAATCATGGGGATAAAGTCCGGATTGAGATATTTAATATGCTGGGGCAAAGAGTA
>CAYNPR010000352.1:0-1539 GCA_964399115.1 uncultured bacterium
TGGACAGAGCTGCGGTCGACGCCGTGAAAAAGACAAAATTCACCCCCGCCATTCTTAATGGCGAATCCGTATCTTCAAAAACGAAAATCCACGTTGCGTTCGGAGGCCGCCGCACCATCAAGTCAAGCGGTCTTGGCACCATTCATACCTCTGTCGACACGGATCCCATATCCAAGACGGAAATCATTCCTTCGGTCACCATCGACCATGACGCCGCGGTGGCCGTAATAGAGTTCATCGTCAGTTCAAAGGGCACCGTCCATAACGTGGACATCCTCCAAGGCACCGGAAACGCCATCTTGGACAGAGCTGCGGTCGACGCCGTGAAAAAGACAAAATTCACCCCCGCCATTCTCAATGGCGAATCCGTATCTTCAAAAACGAAAACGCACATTAAGTACAAAGGTACTAAAATAAAAAAGAAAAAATCAGTTCGTATTTTTGGATTAAATTAATATTATATAAAAAATATAAATTTTACTTTTGAGCTAGTTCAACCAATACACCACCTGTTGACTTTGGATGGATAAAGACAACTTTATATCCTTCCGCCCCCCTAGTATAACTATCACCAATAATTTGTATATTATTTTCCTGAAGCTCTTTTATCGCTTCATTAATATCAACTACTTCAAAGCATATATGATGAATTCCTGGCCCCCGTTTTTCAAGAAACTTTGTAATGGGTGAATCGGGATTCGTCGCTTCCAACAATTCCACTTTCCCTTTTCCCGTATTATAAATATCCGTGGTGACACCCTGGTCATCTACCACTTCAGTGGATACATGATCAATATTTAAAACACATTTCCAAAATGGGGATTCTTTCCCCAAATCTTCCACAGCAATACCGAGATGTTCAATACCAATTATCTTCATACTTTACTCAAGATTTTCATTTTCAGAGTTTACGGATAAACCAAGTCCTTTTCCTGTAGGAAGAACAATTTGTCCATTTTGCACTATTACGCCTCTGTAAGGGTCATTATTGATGAGCAAATTACCATCCAGGTCTGTCGCATCCACTTCACCCGCCAGTTGTGCAGCTGCTGTGATCCCAACAGAAGACTCTACCATACAACCCAGCATGATCTTCATCCCATGGAATTTCGCCAGGTTAATCATTCGTTTCCCTTCTTCCAAGGAGCCGCATTTCATGAGTTTAATATTAATCCCATCAAAAGCATGGGCTATTCCCGGGATATCAGCGGAATTAAGACTGTCTTCGTCCGCATAAATATCCAAAGATGACTTTTCCTTTAAAGAAGCCGTATCGTCCAATTGATTCGCAGGGAAAGGCTGTTCCACAAATTCAATATTTTGATCGGCCAGCCATTTGCAAAACTCGACCGCAGTTTCCAGGTCCCATCCTTCATTCGCATCCACCCGGATTAGTTTATCTGTATGACGGCGAATTTCGTTGATGATCTCCCTGTCCATGCCAGGTGTTCCCAGTTTAACCTTGAGAATGGCATAGGGCTCAGCTTCTGCTACCTTCTGCCCAATCTCATCCAATTCTCCAATGGCAATGGTAAAACT
>CAYNPR010000353.1:0-1537 GCA_964399115.1 uncultured bacterium
TCCTTGTCATATTTTAGAATTTTTTCCGTCCCGTCGATCATGATCTCACCTGTCTCACCATTTATTAGCCAACGGGCATAAAAACGCCCTGCTTCAATTTTTTCTTCCGCTTTTAAAAAACCCGGCGCAACGGTCTGGTCAAACGTCATTTTAATTGGCCCTAAAACAGGGGCGTCCATGTTCATCTCTCCCACAATGGTGATCTGGAGATCCTGTGAATGAATCCACGAAATAATAAATAGATTGAAATATAAACGATACATTTTTAGTCAATAATCTTCATGTCAATCGGTTGCCAAATATTTAAACGATCGAAAAAGCGAATTCCACCATTCCTGGGATGGATGAAACAATTGAATCGCCCCTTTTGAGTGTCCCAACCCCCGAAGGCGTGCCGGAAAATATCAAGTCCCCGGCCTTAAGCGAAATTTCGTTTTTAAGTTGATCGACAATTTTGACCGGCGACCAGATCATGTCCCCGCAAAAACCGGTTTGGCGCAATTCCCCATTAACGGATAATTCCAATCGAAGATCAGAAAGGTCCGTGCCATCCCCGATTGGAACGATTTCCGACACAGGAGCGGCGCCGGGAAAACATTTTCCCTGGAACCAGGGCTTCCCATCCTTCTTTGCCTGGGCCTGCAGGTCGCGAAGGGTCAGGTCGACACCCACGGCGAAACCATATATCTCTTGTCCTGGTCCCACGGCCAAGACCAGTTCCACCTCATGCTGAAGATCGTTCGTGTTCGGCGGATACGCGACGTTTTCTCCCGATGGAGATATGGCCCAATTCGGCTTTGAAAAAAAGAAGGGCGGTTTTTTTTCATCGGCGCCCATCTCACGGGCATGTTCCTTGTAATTCCGCCCGACACAATAAATATGGTTCACTGGAAAAATATCTTCTGAACCGCGGATGGGCAGGGTGACTGTGTCTGGCGTAAGGAAAGGAAATGACATCAGATCGTAAAAAGAATGAAACGCATGATCTCATCATAATCTTTGGTTTCAAATAATACTGTCTTGGCATCAACCAGTGTAGAACCTGAATAATGTGAAGCCCGATAGGCTGCTTGTTGTTTCACGTATCGGATCTTAAGCGAAAATGAATTTGGATGTTTCCACACGCATGATTTCAAATCACCAGATAGGGCAGACTTTACTTTTTTTTGGATGGCTTTTCTTGATTCTTCCGGCTGAATGCTGATGGTTGAATCTCCAATGCCCACCATGGTGGCGTGGGTTGTGGTGTTTGGACTTGTCTCCTGCACTTCTTCGCATAAACCCGCATCGCCGGAAACAAATACCAGGGGCACACCATGTTTTGCCGCAATATTGCCATGAAGAAAAAATTCTGACGTTTTCTGATCATTAATATAAACGGAATCCAGTTTAGATGATGATAGGGTGTGAGCCAAGGGGTTTCCTCCCTTTCCTGCCATGGAATGGTAGCCCACCATCATCAGAGCGTCAAATGTGCTGTCAAGTTCCTGAACCATGGAATAGGGATGGCCGCTCCAGCCTCGAATGAGTTTTACGT
>CAYNPR010000354.1:0-1524 GCA_964399115.1 uncultured bacterium
CAGGAAATAAAGTAGTTGGCTCTTTAAAAGATGCATTAGAAAGGTGTAATATCAAGAATGGAATGACCATTTCCAACCACCACCATTTCAGGAATGGCGACCTGGTTATGAATGTAGTTTTTGATACCCTGGCGAAGATGGGCAAAAAGAATCTGCGCTGGTTTCCATCTGCCTCTTTCCCCTGCCACGAACCCATGATTAAACACATGGAAAGCGGTGTTATCAGGCACATTGAGGGCTCCTTGAACGGACCTCTGGGTGAATATGCCTCTGATGGAAAAATGAATGGATTGGCAGTACTGCGCTCTCATGGCGGCCGTTGGCAGTCCGTACAAGATGGTGAAGTCCATATTGATGTAGCAATTATTGCCGCTCCCTCTGCTGACCCCTTTGGCAACTGCACCGGTGATAGGGGTCCTTCTGCATGCGGACTTCTAGGCTTCGGTTTGGTGGATTCAATTTATGCCGATAAGGTGATCGTAGTGACTGATAACCTGGTTGATTTTCCCTGCATTCCCTGGCAGATTCAGGGTAATAATGTGGACTATGTGGTAGTATTGGACAAAGTAGGTGATCCTGAGAAAATAGTATCCGGCACTACCCGTCTCACCAAATCCCCTGACCGCCTTTATATTGCTGAACTCACCGCAAAATTTGTAAAAGCATCCGGAATTATGAAGGAGGGTTTCAGCTTTCAGGCCGGCGCCGGGGGTACGGCTCTTGCATTTGCTATATATTTGAAAGAGATGATGGTCGAAGCCGGAATAAAAGCTCGATTTATACGGGGAGGCTCTACCAAATATTTAGTTGAAATGTTGGAAGAAGGACTAACAGATTATATTTTAGATGGACAAACGTTTGATTTAGAAGGTGTTCGCTCCATGCGGGAGAATTCTGGGCATGTAAATACATCCCCCTTCACCAGTTATAATTGGCATGGAAAAGGAAATTTTGCATCAATGCTGGATGCCGTCGTTCTAGGAGCTACGGAAGTGGATGTCAATTTTAATGCCAACGTGGTGACCCATTCCGATGGACAAATGCTGCACGGGATTGGTGGCTGGCAGAATTGTCTGTCCAGCAAATGTACCATCTTACCTATTCCATCCTTCAGAAATCGTATTCCAATTATTGTTGATGAAGTCACCACCTTAGTTGGGCTGGGTGAACTCATTGATGTAATTGTAACGGAAAGAGGAATTGCAATAAATCCCCAGCGGGAAGATCTCATTAAAGCTACAAAGAAAAGTGGCTTACCCATTCGTAGAATCGAAGAAATAAAAAAAGAAGTTGACGATTTAGTTGGGGCACCCCTTGACAAACCTAATTTTTCCGACGAAGTAATTGGCGTGGTCAAGTGGGTGGATGGAACAGTGTTGGATTCAATATTTAAGGTAGCCCACTAATAACACAAAAATACATTTAGAGAAATTCGTGTAATTCGCGGTAAGGAAAGGAAGAAATGAAAAATAAAGTAATAGAAATATGGCCTGAGATCAATTGGATTAAAGATGAAGGCTTAAG
>CAYNPR010000355.1:0-1519 GCA_964399115.1 uncultured bacterium
GACCTCCGGCTTGACAGGCCGGCGTTCTAACCAACTGAACTACGATCCCAAATTTTCTTCAGTTTCCGATTGTTTATCCCGATAGATCAATGCTGCAGGAATTACAATAATATAGCCTACAAACAACATAATAGGGGCCAGAGTAAGGGCCTGGAAACTGTCCACTTCGCCATCTGCCATCACAACGTAGCCCAGGATGATCAGGGCCAATCCAATCCCAAACAGAATGTAGTTTATTTTGGAGAATGCCCAGGATTCGAAAAGAGAGTCACTTGATCCGACGTCTTTGCTTTGAAATAACTTACCCATGGCGGCGAGGAAATTAAGAGTGATTCCCACATCCGGAAAGATTTTTTACATGTGGACAAATAAGAATCTAAATTGACTCAGTTTGGATTGAATCCCTAAATTCGCCGCCCTAAAATGAGCATAAATTTTAAAGAAAGGCCTTTCCTGTTTTTTGGAGGAGGGGTTTTGATATCCACGTTCATTGCTCTGGTTGTACTCATCTTGTTCTGGCCACAACGAAATCCGTTTGTAGTTACGAAGGTCACCGTTACACCAGGACTTTCCTTAACGGCTTTGTCCGAACAATTGTCGGAGAAAAACATCATTTCGAATGACCGCATGTTTCGCTGGGGCGTCAAGATCATGGGCAAGGAAAAGGAAATCCCGATTGGCACGTTTCGACTGGTCAATGCGAATTCAAATTATTCCATCATTAAACAATTGGTTTATGGATCACCGGAAGTTCGAAAAATCAGACTTTTGGAAGGGTGGACAATGAAACAAATTGCTGAGCATCTCAGCGAAGTCATGGGATTCGATACTGCGGAAATCCTTGAATTGGCAAATGATCCGGGCTACCTCAGCAGTCATGGTATAAACGGGAATTCCACCGAAGGATTTCTATTTCCGGATACGTATTTATTTTTTGATGGCGAATCGCCCAAAACCATATTGGATGCCTTGTTAATGGAATACAAGAATTTCTGGACATTGGCAAATAGAACAAGAGCTCAAGAATTGAAAATGACTGAAAATGAGGTCGTTACCTTGGCTTCCATCATTGAAGGTGAAGCGATCTTCAATGAAGAACGTCCCATTATTTCAGGGGTGTATCATAATCGTTTGAATCGAGGCATGCGGCTTGAAGCAGACCCAACCATACAGTACATCATTGAAGATGGACCGAGAAGGTTGCTGGATACAGATTTGAAAATCGAATCTCGGTACAATACTTATCTACATAAAGGACTTCCGCCCGGCCCGGTTAATTCTCCCGGAAAAGAATCTTTGACAGCGGCTCTTTACCCGGAAGAAAACGAATTTTTATTTTTTGTGGCCAAGGGTGATGGACGACATACGTTTACAAGAAACATAGAGGACCATAATAGGGCAAAAAGAGAATTCCAAAAAATTCGAGAAAAATTCAAAAGGAAAAATAAAAATAAATGAGTTTGAAAAATTTAAATAATACACAGCGTGCCGCCGTGGAAGCATCCGATGGACCTGTTTT
>CAYNPR010000356.1:0-1513 GCA_964399115.1 uncultured bacterium
GTCCTTTTAATGTATATGGCCCCGGCATGCTGGAAAATGATTACCGTGTCATTCCTAATTTTGTCTCAACTATTATTTGTAATAATCCTATTTCCATCTATGGAGATGGTACCCAAACACGAACGTTTTGTTACATTACTGACGCTATTGTCGGCTTTATGTCAGTGCTTTTAGATGGAGTATCGCCTGAAGCCTATAATATAGGAAACCCTGTGCCAGAAATCACCATGTTGGACCTTGTTAAGGTTTTTTCCAATATTCTAGGGAAAAAATTACCTTATAATCTCATCGAACATCCCAGTTCCTACCCCAAAGATGAACCTATACGGCGCTGTCCTAACATTCGAAAGGCATCCATACAGCTTGACTATACCCCTACTGTTTCTTTAGAAGAAGGGTTATCCCGTTTTCTTAAATGGGCCCAATCATATTACAAGCGCCCTTCAAAATGATACTATCTTCTCTTTAACCATGTCTGACTTTTCGGCATCTGACATCCGTTTGGCTATTATTGGATTGGGGCCATGGGGTAAAAACTTTGTTTCAAGCATTTCAGACGTACCCGGCGTAACATTATCGTATGTCGTTAGTTCCAATCCGGATAATATATCTTATTTACCGTCTCAGACCTCTTTAGTACACGACTATCACAAAATCCTTGATCCTAAAATTATAGAGGGGGCTATTATTACAACGCCCCCTTCTACTCATGCCTCTATTGCTAAAGATCTACTGGACCATGATCTGTCAATTGTCATAGAAAAGCCTCTTACATTATCTTTTCAAGATGCCGAAAAACTCATGGTATTAGCAGAACAAAAACCCGTTTCTGTATTTGTTGATAATACCTATTTATTTAATCCCGCATTTCGAGCATTTAAATCGCTGCTGTCCCGTTATGGTCCTATTCAGAAAATAACCACACTCAGCGGTAAATGGGTGCGTTCTCAAAAAGAAACACCTGTATTGTGGGATTGGGCACCCCATGATATTGCCATGTGTATAGACATACTGAAGTCCTTCCCGAACGATATGTCTATGTGTTCTACACCGCCTATTCATCATCATCCTTACGCAGAATCACTTTCTATTAACCTGCAATTTGATACAATTCCTGTACATATTCAAATCAGTAATGCACTTTCACAAAAAACCCGTCTTTTTCAAGTAGAAACAACTCATCATATGATTGTATTCAGAGATTACAGCACCCAAGCTATCCAAGTGTTTGACAAACAAACATCTTCCTATGAAAAAGAGTCATTTTCCTATGAAAGAACGCGTCCCCTAACGATTCTTATTCAAGAATTTTCACAGGCTGTTGCTAATCATCAACATGATATATCTCATCTAAAATTAGGAATGGACGTTGTTCAAATCCTGTCTCAACTGGATGCACTGAAAAAAGCTACGTCATCAAACAAAGGATCTAATACCAAAAGACTGGATCTGTATTAGTCTTGGATTCAAGTAGCAAGTGCAACACGCGATGTTTCCCTTTAGATATCGGAGC
>CAYNPR010000357.1:0-1507 GCA_964399115.1 uncultured bacterium
TTCACAGAATATTTCTACAGGATTACAGCTGTGGATACAGCTCAGAATGAGAGCGGTTATTCCAACGAAATAGCCTCGACTCCGTTTGGTTTTAACAATTGGAGTCAATTCAAAATCATTACCATCACCAATGAAGGAGACGAATTAGTTGATTATCCGATTCAATTTTCTATTACTAAAGAATTTGCAATGCAGGATAATTATTCTGATTTGCTATTTGCAGATAATAATGGACGCGTACTTGATCATTGGATTGAATCATATGATGAGACGTCGGTAACTGTATGGGTGTTATTGAATACTATACCTATAGACGAAACACAATTTACAGTTTATTATGGAAATGAGAATGCCCCTGATATTCAAAATCCAGATAACATTTTTATCATCTATGAAGATTTTAATGATGGTTCTTTAGATGCAGCTACCTGGTTAGTGAATCAGCAAAGTGGTGCCTCATATAGTTTTGATAATGGCGCGCTCAAACTGCGAGTAACCCAAACAGATAATTATATTTCCATTGACTCCCAAGAAAATTTTGATTGTTCATTAGGTTATGCAATTATATGCAGAATAAAGACTCAGACTAATAGAGGACATTTTTATACTGGTTTTGGTGATGGTAATAGTGAGGGGCGATTGAACCATGGTGGTTATGCACAAAGAAATGGATTTGGTTTTTCAACCGGTCATGAAGGACCTTACAAGGCAATGTGCAGAACAGATTCAGCTGGAATACTTTATTCTTTTGGGAGTGGTTTGAATAATTATCATACCATAAAAGTCGAAAAAGATGGAGATCAAATTTACAAGTATTATTTTGATGGAAATATTCAGGGGAGTACAAATAACCCCTCGTATATGGACATGGGTGAAAGACCCTATTATTTTTGGTTAAATGGCTGGGACGGTAATGATAGGTCCATGTGGTTCGATTGGTTTGCTATTGCAAAATATTCTTATCCCAGTCCAACATTAACGACTGGTGAAGAGACCTTTAACTTTCCATTTCCTATTTTATCTACCACAGTTGGATCTCATACAAATGATGCTCCGATATCTATATCCATTTCATTCAACCGAGTCATGTATGGGTTTGATCAGAATGATATTACGATATCCAATGGTGTCATTAGTTACTATGATGATAATGAGAGTCAAATTGAAATTGACGTCATTCCTTCCAGTGAAGGGATCGTATCTCTCTTTATTCCTCAGGACGTAGCAGTGGATGAGAATGGGTATTATAATACCGCTTCCGATACATTAACATTCATCTATGACATCACCCAGCCGACGCTCACCTTAAGCTCTTCAGCAGCTCCCCTGGCGACCACGTCTCCTGTCCCCTTCACGGCCACCTTCAGCGAGCCAGTGACGGATTTTGATTCCAGCGATGTGACTGTGACTCACGGGACGGTGACGGATTTTTCCCTTGTCTCAGAAACGAATTACTCCCTCAGCTTTGATGGGTGCAATTGGTGTGATGATTATATTAGCATGGGTG